>JBHHWA010000043.1:0-7326 GCA_046756285.1 Thermoplasmata archaeon | reverse complement strand
CCTCGTTATCAGGGCCGCGAGCAAGGTAGAAACCCTTATCTCGGCCCCGGCCGGCCTCTACGCATGAACGAGAAGGTCCTGAAGATCACCTTCTCCTCCCTCATCGGGGCCCTCGCCCTAACCTTCGCCCTCTCGTGGGTCTTCGCGGTCGTAACGGGATACCAGTATGGTCCGACCGTCAGCGAGTTGGGTTATCCCGCCCTCGCGCGAGGCCTCGTTCCCCTCGTCGGCGTGTCGGTCCTCGCGCTGATCGCCGTCAACCACATCCTCCGGGGTCGCACCCACCAGATCGAGCAGGCGATGCTGCGCTGGCTGGAGGCCCGCGGCGAGTGGGTCGCGCGCGGATGGGATGACGAGGTGGAGCATGCCTTGCAGGAGGGGGTGAAACTCGGCCAGTTCCCGGACGGGGAGGAGGACATCAAGGACGCGCTCGAGCGACGCCAGGGTCTTCTGCGCGTTCGCGCGTGGTCGGCCCGTCTCTTCGGCGTCCCCGCCTTCGCCTTCGCGGCCATCGTGGCCCTCTCCCTCTGGGCGATCCCCGGCTTCATTCCCTTCTTGGAGGGTCAGGTGACCCTCGGCACCGCCTTCCTCTACGCCACGAGTTACGGCGCGGGGGTGGCCATCGCCGCCCTTTTCATCGCCCTCATCGTGGTCTTGCGAGAGTGAGGGGAGCTTAGCCCGGCGCGAGGCGTCCCTCTCGAAGGAATCGTACGAAGTTGGCCCGCCGGTAGATGCGGTGCTTCCAGGCTAGGTAGCCGAGAGCCAACGCTCCTAAGACGTCCCCGATGAGGACGTAGGGGTCCCGATACCCCTCCAGGAGGCTTAAGAAGTCGAAGGTGTCGAGCGGGAAACCCACCCCCAGGAAGGGCCAGAAGAGGACCTCGGGAAGCTCCCACATCCGGTCGAGCAAGAGGTGAGTCCATGTTCCAATGGCCAGGGCGAGAATCGCCGCGGACCAGACGGCTCGGTTGCTAGTCGCGACGGACCGGGGGCGGACCCACACGAAGAGGGCGGTCAGGGTCATCGCGAAGAGGAGGGTATGACCGATATTGCGACCGCCAATCCCGAAGGCGAGGCTCAGGGGCTTGTCGATGATGTCAGGGAGGAGGGCGGCCACGAGGAGCAAACGATAGTCGACGCGGAAATCGACGACCCACCGTCGAGCGCCCACGACCAGGGCGAGGGTGAGGCCGATATGGCCGAGGGGGAACATCGGTCGCCGTCTCACGACGCGAGCCCATCAACCTTTCGCTCTCCGCCCGATGGCAGGTTTGGGCAATCTTTATCCCAAACAGGATGTTCCAAAAGAGTGCTGGTTCCCTGAGGCCGCCGGGAGGAGACGGTCCTTTGAATCCAGCCGCGAGTCACGGACACTTCGGTCCCAGGCTAAGCGAGACGGTGGGCGCCACGTGGTACTCCAGCCATTGGTCAACGGGCTTATCTTCGGCGGCATTATCGTCCTGGGAGCCGTCGGCCTCACGCTCGTTTACGGCATCCTCCGATTCCCGAACTTCGCCCACGGCGACATGTTGGCCTTGGGCGCCTACTTCGCCCTCGTCTTCAACGCCACCTTCGTGACGATCCTCGTCCTCCCCCCCGAGCTCCTCTGGCTGGGCCTCCTCCTGGCGGTGGCCGTCTCCATGGTCCTGATGGCCCTTATGGGTATGTTCCTCCACTGGTCCATCTTCAAGCGGCTGCGCGGGGAATCCCTGGTACGACCCCTCATCGCTTCCGTCGGCCTCGCCTTCGTCCTGCAGAACGTGATTCGCATCGTGTGGGGAACCAGCAACCAGAACTACGGGATCCCTGCGCAGGTCGCTCGGGTTCTCCCCTTTGGGATCCGCCTGACCGATAACTCCATCGCCATCCTCGTGGCCGTGGTGCTCTTGGTGCTCAGCGTGCACCTCATCCTGAAGTACACGACTCTGGGCAAGGCGATGCGGGCCACGTCTGACAACTGGGACCTGGCACGGGTCACGGGAATCAACGTCCAACGCGTTGTGTATGCCACATGGGCCATCGGCTCCGCGCTGGCTGCCGTGGCGGGGATCCTCCTCGGCCTATGGACGGTCATCCGGCCTATCATGGGGTTTTCGCTCCTCCTTCCCATGTTCGCCGCGGTCATTTTGGGAGGTATCGGGTCACCCTATGGGGCCATGGTGGGGGGCTTCATCATCGGGGTCGCGCAGGAGGGATCTCTCCCCCTCCTCTTCTTCCTGTCGGACCTGGAGACCTCCATCCTCCCCTTCCTGCTGTTCGTGATCGCCATCGCCGTTGTGTTCATCGTGGTGGGCTATTGGCTCACGAAGACGGATCGGAGACGCCAAGCGAAGTACTCGTACATCACTGGGGGAGCCTTAGGGGTGGTTGCGGCCACGGTATTCATCGGGGCTGCGTTTGCCCAGGTGAGCCTCCTGGCCCAGTTTCCCATCTTCTTCGAACTCGGGCTCCAACAGCCTTCCGCCTTCAAGCCCGCCATCGGGTTCATGATTTTGGTGCTCGTCCTGCTGATTCTCCCCCAAGGGCTCGCGGGGCTCGGGGAGAAACCTAGGTTCCAGGAGTTCGTGAAGCTCGTCTCGAGGCTCCCCAAGTCGGCTGCCTCGGCTTCGAGGCGCCTCGTTGGGAGGATGATACCACGGTCGAAATAGTCCTCCCGGGCTTCTTTGTGTTCCTCATAGCGGTGCTTATCGTCGCCGGAATCTTCGCCGTGGCAACCCTCGCCCTCAACCTCCAATGGGGCTACACGGGCCTCTTCAACATCGGCATCGGGGGTTTCATGGCCGTGGGGGCTTACACGGCCGCCATCCTGACGACGCCCCCCGCTGATCCGCTTCCCTTCCTCCCCGGCCACCTGGGTGGTTTCAGCATGCCCTTCCTCGTGGGCATGCTAGCCGCCATGGCCGTGGCAGGCTTCCTCGGCCTGCTCATCGCCCTGCCCACTCTTCGGCTGCGGGCGGACTACCTGGCTATCGCGACGATTGGCCTGGCCGAGATTATCAGACTCTACATCCTGAACGCCCTGACAATTACAGGGGGAACGTTCACCATCCGCGGGCTTCCCCGCCCCGACGAAGACCTCACGGATATCTGGGGCTTCTTCACGGGGCAGACGGTCGACATTGGGCCGGTCCTCTCTAACACCATCAGCTTCGCCATCGTCATCGTGGTCATCCTGATCGTTTACCTCATCCTGGAACGCTCCACGCGCTCCCCCTGGGGCCGGGTCCTCAAGGGCATCCGAGAGGACGAGGACGCCGCTCAGGCCGTAGGCAAGAACACGTTCCGGTACAAGGTGCAGGTGTTCGTCCTCGGATCCATGATCATGGGCGCCGCAGGGGCCCTCCTCGTCTTCTGGTTTCGTGTGGCAGAGGCAAGAAGTACCTTCGTCCCCGCAGACACGTTCTTAATCTGGATCATGCTCATCGTGGGAGGAAGCGGGAACAACAAGGGTGCGATTCTGGGCGCGATTCTCGTCTGGGGCCTCTTCTCCTTCACGATCCTCTTTACCTCGAGGTTGCCCGAGTTCCTGCAGGCCAACTTCTCCTTCATACGCCTGGCCTCCGTTGGGCTCATCCTCATCCTTCTGATGATGTTCCGGCCTCAGGGCATCCTCGGCGAGGAGCGCGTGATCTCGAAGATGGGGTGACGCATGGAGAATGACGGAGCGCTGCTCGAGGTTCGAGACGTCGTCAAAAACTTCGGAGGGATTCGGGCCGTGAACGGGGCCTCCCTTTCGATCCCGGAACAGTCCATCACTGGCCTTATCGGCCCCAACGGGGCCGGGAAGACGACTCTGTTCAACCTCATTACGGGCATTTATCAGCCTGAGGAAGGGTCCATTCGCTTCCGGGGAATTCGGGTTGATAACCTCTTCCCCTATGAGGTGGTCGCCCAAGGGATCGTGAAGACCTACCAGGTGCCACGGGAATTCAAGAACATCACAGTCTTGGAGAACCTGATGCTCGCCGCCAAGGGCCACGAAGGGGAGCAATTCAGCCGAATCTTCACGACCCCGGGTAGGGTCCGGAAGCGGGAACGAGAGATCCTCGCTCGGGCCCGATCCCTCCTGGAATTCTTCGAGCTGACACCCCTAGAGACGGAGTTCGCCAAGAACCTCTCCGGCGGGCAGAAGAAGCTCCTCGAGCTTGCCCGGGCCCTCATGACCGACCCAGTCCTGGTCATGCTCGACGAGCCCGTGGCGGGGGTGAACCGAACCCTGGCACGCAAGATTCTGGACCGCATTCAGAAGCTTCGGAAACAGGGCCTCACCTTCTTTATCATCGAACACGACATGGACGTCGTGATGAAACACAGTGATACGGTCATCGCGATGCATCAGGGCCGAATCCTAGCCGAAGGGACGCCCACGGAGATCCAGGGGAACGAGGAGGTCATCGAGACTTACTTGGGGATGTGAGATGCGGGTCATCCGAGTCGAAGACCTTTATTCGGGCTACGGCGAGGTGGATATCCTCCACGGGGTGTCCATTCACCTCGCCAAAGGGGAGATCGTGACCCTAATCGGCCCCAACGGAGCCGGGAAGTCCACCCTCATCAAAACCATCTTCGGACTCCTCGAGCCCACACGCGGACACGTCTTTTACAACGGCACGGAGATCACCGGGACGAGCCCCGAGCAGGTCGTCCGGATGGGCCTCAGCTACATGCCTCAGGTGGAAAACACCTTCCCCCGCTTGACCGTGAGAGAGAACCTGGAAATGGGGGGGGTCATCCATGGGCGCGTGGACTTGGACCCCCGTATCGAGCGCGTCCTCAGCGTCTTTCCTAGCCTGGACGGGAAGGAGGGCGTGAAGGCCGGGAAATTGAGCGGCGGAGAACAACACATGGTGGCCCTTGGGAAAACGCTGATGCAGGACCCGCAAGTCCTCCTCGTTGACGAACCCTCCGTGGGTCTCGCGCCGCACATGGTGGACACAATCCTTGAGAGGATCCAAGAGATTAACCGGAGCGGGACCACCGTGCTCATGGTGGAACAGAACGCACGGAAGGCCCTCAAGGTCTCGGACCGGGGCTACGTCCTCGAGATGGGGAAGACCAGGTTCGAGGGAACTGGGGAAGAGCTCCTTGGCAACCCTCAGGTCGGGCGGCTCTATTTGGGGGGCTAGCCCTAGTCTCTTGTGACCGCGGCCTGGGGCATCCATCCGGATACGAGTCGCGCGGCGGGCACGTAGCTCGGCGAAACCGGGCTCGGAATGTCAGACTCGAGGATTCGGAGTTTGTGCACGATCTTGCCGGTCTCGTTGATCGTCCAGACCTCATAATCGCTTCCCACATCGCCAAACGCATCGAAGTTGACGAAACCGGAGGCCCCCTCGTAGTTGATGTCATTTCCGGCGGCAATCTCGGTCAGCGCCAGGGACCAATTGCCGGGCGTGATAATCGTGCCCGGTGGGGATGAAACCGCCCGCAGGTTGGCGCGAATCGTCTCCGAGTCCACCCCGCCGCCCATCTGCATCGCGAGGGCGATGAGGTACATCGAATCGTAGGATTGTGGCTCGAAGAGCTGGAGGACTGCGTCGGGATTTGCAGCCGCGAAGGCTGTATTGAAGATGGCGAGGTTATCCGACGCCGCGAGGGAGGTAAGGGGAGCCGTCCCCTCCATGCCCTGGACCGGAATGCCTAGGCCGACAACCGTATCGACGAAGGTCGAGCTTCTCACTCCCTCGGCCCACAGCCACTCGGGGAGCAGCCAATCCGGGTTTGCCCCCGTGGCCGCCAACCATTGGCTCAAGATGAGCTCGCCCTCCAAGGGGAAGGGGACCCACCAGAGGGCCTCGAGGCCGCTGTTGAAGACAGTCGCAAGCTCGGTATCGAAGACCGTCGCCGTAATGTCGTAGTCTACCCGCGCGGTGATCGTGCCGCCCAAGCCCTCAAAGGTGTCCTGGAACTTCTGGGCGAGGCCGGAACCATATGGATCGGCCCGGGCGAGGATGGCCACGTCCCTCCACCCCTTGGTTTCAAAGGCGTAAACGCCCGCCGCCGCGCCTTGGAGCAAGTCCGTGGGTGCCGTCCGGAAGAAGAAACGGTCCTCCAAGGACAACCCCTCATTGAAGAAGGTGAGGGCAACCGAGGTCGAGGCGGGCGACATCTGAACCACCCGGCCCGGGGTCGTCACGCCCTGGGTGACGGGCAGGGAAGCGTCGGACGCGAGGGCCCCGATGATGGCCTGGACCCCGTCGACGTTGATCAGCTTCGACGCCGCCGTGATACTGACTGCCGGGACCGACCCGGAGTCCTCGTGGATGGTCACGATGTCTTGCCCGAGAACCCCTCCCGCGGCGTTGATTTCGTCGCGGGCCAAGTCTATGCCGAGCCTGATGGTGGGGCCGAAGATCTCCAGGGCTCCCGTCACGGCCACGACCGAGCCGATGATTGGGATCTCCGCCTCGACGGCGGGTGGGAACAGCAACTGCCCCCCGAAAACACCAGCCGCCCCGATGGCGATCCCGATGACGAAAGCTGCTACTGCAATCCATGTGCCCCGACTGGATGACGGGGCTGCGGGTGCACTTTCCTCCAAACGATAGCCTCCTACCCTTGGCGGTAGCATGAGAAATCCGCTCTTAAATGTTTCCCCGGACCTCTAGGCGCCTCCCTAGTCTCGACGAAGGGTTGGAGCGGGCCGTTAAGTAGCGCGCGGCCGTCTCCTATCCAGGCAAGGCCTAGAGGACGGGCCGGGCCACGGACGTCATGGCAGGAGAGCAAGAGAGGCAACGCCGCTCCCCCGCGTTGGACCGCCGTAGATTTTTGAAGCTCGCCCTGGCCTCCGGGGCGGGCGCCCTCGTCGGGTACTTTGGCTTGAGGGCCCTGGCCACGCCTCCACCTCCACCGCCGCTCACGTCGGGCTGCGACCATACCCCCGCGGAGGCCCTGGACACGCAGGGAGGGAATATCTCGGTTACCGGGGTGCGCAAGGACGGCATACCCAGCATCGACCAACCCAAGTTCGTCTCGGCCACCGAAGCTTCGACGTTTGTCGCCGACGACCACATCGTCTTCGGCCTTGCGGCCGGGGGCCTGGTTCGGGCCTACCCTCAACGCATCCTGGTATGGCACGAGGTCGTCAACGACGCCACGGGACCCGACCCGTTGACTGTCACCTACTGCCCCCTTACGGGATCCCAGGTCGCCTTTCAGGCGGCTCCTCCCGGAGGCAGTCCCCTCACCTTCGGGATCACCGGACGACTAGTCAATAGCAACCTCCTCATGTACGACCGGGAGACGGACAGCAACTGGCCCCAAATCTACGGCCATGCCATCGAGGGCGACTTCCGGGGCGCCCGCCTCGACCCCGTCCCCCTCACG
>JBHHWA010000042.1:0-7332 GCA_046756285.1 Thermoplasmata archaeon | reverse complement strand
CCACGCGCGCGCCTTTCCTTCCTTGAGGTTTCCACTCTGAATCCAAAGCATGGTTCCTCCCTCCAATTGCCTCGAGGCACCGTCCCTACTTAAAGGCAACCCGTGGGCGAAAGCGGAAGGCCTTTGAGGGCACTCACACGCCCGGGATTCGCATGGAGAGGGAACGCATCAGCACCGACACCCCTTGGGAGGCCCGCGTCGGCTATTCGCGCGCGGTTCGTGTGGGACCTTACGTCTACGTCTCGGGAACGACGGCAACGGACTCGGAAGGACGGGTCGTCGGAAGGGGGGATCTTTATCTCCAGACCGTTCAGGCCCTTCGGAACATCCGAGCAGCCCTCGAGACGGTTGGGTCGGGGCTCCAGGAGGTGGTTCGAACGCGGATCTTCGTCACGGACATCAAGGCCTGGGAGGCCGTCGGCCAAGCCCACGGCGAGGCCTTCGGAGAAGTGCGTCCCGCTGCAACGATGGTTGAAGTCCGTCGTCTCATCGATCCGGACATGCTGGTTGAGATTGAGGCGGACGCGGTCCGGGCTGCGAACGCCTAGGCTTGAAACTTCGCGAGCACGCGCTCGTCCACCTTTACGAGCCATCGATGGAGCGGAGCCATCTCCTGGGCGACGTCGAAGCATCGGTCCACGAACTCGGGCTTCAGAAGGACCTCGGTCTCCCGGAACTGCTTGGATGCCCAGAGGCCCCCATACTTGAGCCAGTGCGCGCGTGGGTGCTCGGGATCGAACCCACGGGGAACGCGTTTGTACTTCACCTCGCCGATCTCGTACGCCCCGCCCTTCTGCAAGGGCGCGATAGCCTCCTCCAACTCGGGTCCCAAGGTCTCGTCATCGACGGCCTCGCGGTAGGCCTCCAACAGGGGTTTGGAGAACATGTGGGAGCCGCCATGGATGCCCCATCCCTCCGGGTCGAACCCGATTCCGAACCCTGGGGATTCCATCTTCTTCCCCGGCCCGTCCCAGAAGGCAAACCAGACGTGGGTGTTGTAGGGCCGCTTGTCCTTGCTGAATCGGATGTCGCGGTAGATCCGACCCATGGAACCCTGGCCGTTGGTCCGGGTGTCGTAGCGCATGCTCGGGAAGACCTCCTGCAACCGCTCCCCCATGGCCACCACAAAGGATTGGGCCGGGGCCACGATGTGATCGAGGTAGAGCTGCTTGTTCTTCTGAAACCACTCCCGGTCGTTGTTCTTTTCGAGGGTCTGCAGGAAGTGGAGACCCTCCCCCGGGAAGCCCGTGAAAGGCGCGATTTCCCCCATAGCCGTTTCACCGACCGGGCCTACATAAACCCTCTCGTGGGGCCCTAGAACGGCTTAAAGATCATGAGCCAGAGGATGACGAGGATCCCGACCACGCCGATCCACGCCGCCGCCACCGGGTAGGCCGATCCCAGGATCTCCTCCACGTCCTCCGGCTTCGGGAGTTCTTCCTCCGGCCCCTTCCACTTGCGCCCCATGGGCAGGTCGGCCCCCAGGGCCACGCGGAGCTTGTTGTAGGGGACTGCCATCATGGGCGTCATCGCGAAGGTGATCGCGAAGAACAGGACGAGAGAGGCCCAGAACCAACCCCACTGCCACCACTCCCGCATGATGCCCAGGGTGACGCCACTCCCGAGGACCACAAGGAGGGAGAGGCTCAGCCCCCAGTAGGACGCGGCCGAGATGTCCAGGAGGGCCCGGATTCGATTGACATCCCGCTCGTTTCGCAGACGGAACGCCACACTCGCGGAGGCACCATGCGAGAGCATGAAGACGAGGGCTCCGCCGATGTGCGCGAAGACGATCCATTGATAGACCTCATGAGAAACCACGGTTGTCCCACTCCGTGCCCCATTCGGGGGACGCCCATATAGTTCCTCCCAACGAGGTGATCAGCGGGCCGCCCAAGCCTGAAATATCGAGAGGGCCTGCCCGTCAACGCGTAGACGGGGGTGCGACCACGGGGCAAGACCTCGATTCCCAGGTGAGGGCGGCGGAGGAGGAGTGGTTCGACCATTGGAAACGCGGGCCCCGGCGGCTCACCTGGTCCTCCCTCCCGCCCCAAGTCGGGGACGCCGCTCCCGATTTTGAGCTCGAGGATTCCTTGGGGCAGGCCGTGCGGCTTCGTGACTTCTGGAAGGATGCCCCCGCGCTCCTCCTGTTCTGGCGCCATTATGGCTGCGGATGCGGTATGGACCGGGCCCAGCGCTTGCAGGAGGAATTCACTGACTACCGCGCCGCGGGTGCCAGCGTCGTGGTCATTGGACAGGGGGAACCGGAGCGGGCGACCGCCTACAAGGAGAAGTACGGGGTCCCCTGCCCGGTGTTGTGTGACCCGGAGCAGAAGGTCTACGATGCGTACGGGCTGTTAGACTTCCAGGCAGCGGAGGTACTCTACGATGCCCCCGAGGACCTCCAACGGATGGACCTCCAAGCGGGGATTCGATTTGTCGATAAGCGCCGGGACCAGGGCCGCCCCCTCGTGGACAGTCCCTGGCAGCGGCCGGGGGAATTCGTCGTCGACCGGGATGGCATTCTTCGCCTGACCTACCGGTACCAGTACTGCGAGGACTACCCTGAGCCCCGGGTCCTAGTGACCGCCATTCGCACTGTCGGCCTCTCTGGAGAATAGGGCACCCTTAGACCGTGACTCGAAGCGGCTCAATCCGTATCACCACCCGCTTTTCGCCCCGCGCCAAGGGCAAGTCCCTCCCGAGGTACTTGCGAGCGAGCTGGTGGATGTGCGGGACCGCCCCGTCCTCCGTCATCTCGAGGACGCGTCCCCGGACGATGACCTTCTCGTAGGGGTCCCGTTGGTCGTGCACGGAGACGGCCACGCGCGGGTCCCGGCGGATGTTATAGTACTTGACCCGGCCGACGGCCGTGTTCATGGTCAGGAGGTCGTCCTCGGTCCCGATCCACATGGGGGTGACGTGGGGCGATCCATCGGGGAGGAGGGTCGCCAGATGGGCGAAGTTCCGTCTTTGAATGAGGTCCAAGGCCTTCCCGGTGAGGCGCGTCATGGCCCGACCAACAAGGAGGCCACGGATAATCTTTAGTGACAGTGGGGATCGTCTTGTCCGCGGGTAACGTCTTTTATACCCTGTCCTGCGTTTTAGCCACGGGACTGGAGGAGGAGAGGCATGGCGCGCCAGAAGGTTTTCTCACCACATCGAGCGCAAGGATTGCTGTTCTCGCTTCTGCTCGGAATCGCTCTCGTAGGCATCCTGGTTAGCGGGATGGCGCGGGCCGGTGACGTGGCTTCGTCAGACGCTCATGGGACGCTCGGCATGGGTGCTGCCCAGCCGGCGACGGCGGTTCAGGATAGCCCAGGGCTCCTGCCGGAAGTGAACGCAGGGGCGGTCTGGCTGGACGTGGTTCTCTACGTGGTCGTCACGACCCTGATCCTCGTGGCGTACGCCCTCGCCGCACGCAAGGTGACTTGGCTACGCCCTCGTCGCCGCCGTCATAACCCTTAACGGGCCGACCCCTCTCCCCCTCGTGTGGCCTGGATCTTTGGCTACGGGTCCCTCATGTGGGATCCCTTCTTCCCGTATCTTAGTCGAGAGAAAGCGGAGCTCCCAGGATACCATCGTGCTTTTGTCATGTCCTTCGCCCGGGTCTGGGGTCGATCGAACGCTCCCTGTGCCGTGTTGGGCCTCGAGCGAGGGGGGAGGTGTGAGGGAGTGGCGTACGAGGTCGAACCCGAGCGTTTGCTGGGCATCGAGGAAGAACTCCGAGCCTTCGAAGGGGACGCCTTCGAGGTGTCACGACGAACAATCCTGGTACTTGGAAGGGAAGTCGAGGCCTCGGTGGCTCTGAACAAGCCCTCCCATCCGGACTATCTGGGGCGGCTTCCCAGCGCGGACCGTGTGGCCATGGTCCTACGTGCCCAGGGAGCCCAGGCGTCCTGTCTCGACTACGTTACAATGACTGCGGAGTCGTTGCAGCAACTGGGAATTAAAGACCAAGGGGTCCTCGAGTTCCTGAGGCAAGTGAAGGAGGCAAGAGGACAAGAGTCGGAGCCGTGAGTCCTGGCCCGGAAATCGTGCACAAGGTTGAAATCCCTAAGGCCGTGAAGGACCAGAGTGACCGCATCGACAGCTTTGGAGAACCGCACTCCGCTCGCCATCGAGGCCACAGGTATCGTGAAGACGTACGGCGACCTTCGTGCGGTGGACAATCTCGACCTGTCGGTACCGCAGGGGATCGTATTTGCCTTGCTAGGACCGAATGGGGCCGGCAAGACCACCACGGTGGAGATTCTGGAGGGCCTCCGTCGGACCACCTCAGGCTCCGCCAGAGTTCTCGGTCATGACATTACCCGGTCGTATGAGGACATCCGGCAGATCGTCGGCATCCTTCCCCAGGACTTTGAGCCCTTCGACCGGTTGACGGCGAGGGAACACATTCGGTACTTTGCCGGCCTGTTCGGTAGGTCGCTTGACGGGGAAGAGATGGCGCGCATCCTCGCCTCCGTGAGCCTCCAGGAACGCGCCGATGCGCAGGCCCGAAAGCTCTCTGGGGGTGAAAAACGAAAGCTGGGCATCGCCCTGGCCCTCGTCGGGAACCCGCAGCTGGTCTTCCTGGACGAACCGACCACCGGCCTCGATCCGGCGGCGCGACGCGATCTGTGGAAGGTCGTGGAGGGGCTCCGCGAGGAAGACAGGACCGTCGTCCTGACGACCCATTACATCGAAGAGGCCGAGGCCCTGGCCAACGACGTCGCCATTATGGTTCGCGGACAGATCGTCGCGTCCGGTTCACCCGCAAGTCTGCTCGACGAGCACACCGACACGAAAGAGATTCGCCTCGTGGGCGTCGGTTCGGACAGCCTGGACACGCTTCGGGGCCAGGGCCTTACCGTCACCCCAGACGGCGAGGACCTGATCATCGAGACCCGCTCAGCGGATGACCTCAGCGAGGTCTTCCGCCTCATCAGCCAAGGGGGGCTAGTGGTTCGTGACGTCGTCACGACTCGACCGAGTCTGGAGGATGTCTTCCTCGCCATCGTCGGCCATGGGATTGAGGAGGGGGAGTTGAAGGCGTGAGTCGGACCCTCGCGGACGTGGTGGCCTTTGCGAAGCAGTACTTCCGCTCTCCGGTGGCCAGCTTCTTCACCTTGGCCTTTCCCGTCATCCTCCTGCTGATCTTCGGGGGCGTCTTCGGGGGCTCCGAAGCTGTAGCGGTGGAGGTCCACGTTCAAGACCTCGACGGCTCGACCCAGAGTGGGATTCTCATACGGGCGTTGCGGGGGACCGGAGTTCTGTCGGTGGTGAACCTCTCCGTGGATCAGGACTTGGCGGAGGTCCTCGCTCAAGACATTCCCGCCGTCATGGTCATCCCGGCGGGCTTCGAGAACGAGGTGCTGAGGGCCTTGGGGGGAGACCCACAGGCAACCCCCAGGGTCATCCTCTACGGAGTGCCATCCAACACTGCGTACCAGACGGTAAATGGCGTCGTAGGCGCCGTCATCGGGGAAATGAACTTCCAGCTTCAGGGGGCGATGGAGATCATCGTTGTCGAGGAGCAGGGCATCTCCCAGGATGGCGTTTCCGCTCTCGACTTCTTCCTCCCTGGCATGATCGGAATCACGGTCCTCACGCCCATCTTCATCGTCTCTACGATTAGCGCAGAATACCGAACCCGGCATTACTTCAAGCTGATGGCTACCACCCCGCTGCGGAAAGAGGAGTACCTGTTTTCCCGGACCATCTTCATCGTCGGCCTGACCTTCGTTTCTACGTTCCTCATGATCCTCGTCGCCTGGCTCGTCTTTGGGGAGGTCTTCATCCTCACGCCCATCGCCGTTGGGCTGATCGTCTCCGGGTCGGTTCTCTTCGTGGCCATCGGGATGGCCATCGGCAATCTGGCCAAAGAGCCTGAAGCGGCGAGCGCCGTTGCCAACATCGTGTACTTTCCCATGATGTTCCTGACCGGGACCTTCTTCCCCCTGGATCTCATGCCGGGGTTCATTCAGGTCGCCGCCCTCGCCCTCCCATTGACGTACTTCAACAACGGGCTACGGGACACGCTCGTCGGCGGGGACGTCTCCAGCGCGATGGTGAACCTCGCGATCGTGGCCGTGATCGCCTTGGTCTTCTTCATCCTAGCCGCCCGATCCCTGAACTGGCGGGCGGATTGACGAGGTCGGCATCCAGGCCGGCTCGGACCTTCAGGCGGTTCCGTCTCGGAGCACCGGCAATGATTATTACCTCGTTCGTTCTCCGGCACTGCCATGGCAGAGGGGGGCACAGCCGAGGGCTGGACCGCGTATCAGCAGACCGAAGCGCAATCGGCGCGAACCTTCACACTTGTCGGAGTTGTCTTCTATATCGTCGAGGCCGTCGTGGTCGCAATTTTCACTGCCAGTGCATGGATCAGCTTCGTTAGCTTCGGCCCAAGCATGCCCCCTGGAATGGTCTTCTTCCCGTTCCTCTTCCCCGCCGTCTTCTTGGGAGTGGCCGTGGGCCTGACGGTCTGGTCTTGGATAACCCTGCAGAAGCTCGAGGCCGGGGGCTACCAGGAAGCCCAGGCACCCGTGCTTGTCCTCGGAATCCTCGGTCTCGTCTTCGCCTTGCTCATCGGCGGCGTATTCCTAATCATCGCCTACGCCAAGCTCAGCAACGTGTTGTCCCCACGACCCCAGGTCGCTCCCATGGCCGCGCCCCCTCCGGTAGCGTCGCCGCAGGCGGGGGGTCGTGTCTGCCCCAACTGCGGACGCCCCATCCCCATGGACGCGAAGTTCTGCAACCATTGCGGTCACGAGTTGCCATAGGCAGAACTCCTCAGGCCGCGTCGCCCGATTCGGCGAGGAGATTCCGCAGGACGGTCTGCAGGATGCCGCCGTGGCGGTAGTAATTCACCTCCACAGGGGATTCGGCCCGGAGGATGACCTTGAAGGTCTTGGGGCCGTCCTCTCCTTCGGCGCGCACGATAATCTTCTGGCCCGGCTCGAGGTCGTCGTTCAGCCCCTCCGTGTCGAACGTTTCACGGCCGGTCAGGCCGAGCGACACCGCTCCTTCTCCGTCCAGGAACTGCAGCGGCAGGACCCCCATGCCAATCAGGTTGCTCCGGTGGATGCGCTCGTAGCCCTCCGCGATGACCGCCCGCACGCCCAGGAGAAGGCTCCCCTTCGCGGCCCAGTCACGGGAGCTTCCCGCGCCGTACTCCCTCCCAGCCACGACGAGGAGGGGGGTGCCCTCTTCCCGGTATCGTTGGGCCGCCTCGAAGATGCTCATTTGCTCGCCGCTGGGGAAGTGCGTCGTCACGCCTCCCTCCGTCCCCGGCACGAGCAGGTTCTTCAGCCGGACGTTCGCGAAGGTCCCGCGGGTCATGACGCG
>JBHHWA010000041.1:0-7385 GCA_046756285.1 Thermoplasmata archaeon | reverse complement strand
TGGAGGTCATGGGCGTCGACCGGCGCGACGAGTCCAACATCGACGAGATGTACAAACTGGGCGCCCAGGAGGGCCTCAAGAAGCTGGGCGTCTATCCGACGTTCATCGTGACGGGCAACGTCCCCGTCGTGTTGCGGGAATCGCTCCTCCCGAAGGCGGTGGAGATGGGGGAGAAGGTGGTGGAGACATCCCTCGAACTCTTCGGGGGCATGATCGGCCCCTTCTGCCTCGAGACCATCGTGACGGACCAACTCCAATTCAAGGTCTTCGAGATCTCGAGCAGGATCGTCGCGGGGACGAACCTCTTCATGAGCGGAAGTCCCTACTCCGAGCTCCTGGAGCCCGGGATGTCCACGGGGCGGCGCATCGCCCGAGAGGTCCGACAGGCGGAGGAAGCGGGGACCCTCCTCGAGGTTGTGTCCTAGCGAGGTCCATCGGAGGCCCTTCGCCGATTTTTTTCGTCGATACTGAGGCCGATACGATTTTATCGTGGCGAGGCGAGGCCTGGCTCCGTGACCGGCCACGATCTCTTGGTCTCGGCGGTAATCGTCGTGGCGCTCATGACGGTGGCCTTAGTGGGCATGTTTCTCTGGCTGCGCCTCCTGCGGTCGGGCTACTTCCACCGGCGACGCCAGGCTCGGGAGGCGGAGGTCGTGGAGGCCGATCGCGCGTTCAATGCCATGATTACCTCGGAGGCGATCTCCCGCGAGTTGCAGGAGAAGGGCTTTCAGAGCCCCCAAGCCGCGGCCTTGGTCGAAGAGGCGCGCCAGGCTTACGCCGGAGGGAACGAGGGGGAGGTGGAGGCCCTCTCCACCCAGGCACGTACGCTTCTCCTCGAGGCCCTTCATGAGGATCACCCGGATCACGCGGCGGCGCGGGCCGAGGAGGTTCCGGAGACCAAGCCGGTCCTGGGGAAGGAGTTCCCCAAGCACTACCTGGAGGCGAAGTTCCTTCTCACCATGATCGAGGCGCGGGTAAAACGGACGAAGAAGGACTCCAAACGAGGAAAGAAGGCGCGGGACCTCTGGACGAAGGCGAACTCCGCATACGAGAAAGAGGACTACTCAGACGCCCTCACGTACGCCGTCCAGTGTCGCCGGCTCTTGGACGGGATGGCACCGAAGGCGCGGAAACCGCGTCCGAAGTGCCCCCAATGCGGAGGACTGGTCGCAAGAGCGGACGACTTCTGTGGGAAGTGTGGGGAAAACCTCAAGGGACCCGTGGGCTGCCAGGCGTGCGGCGCGTCCCTAGAGGAGGGGGACCGGTTCTGTCGGAAGTGCGGGGCCGCCGTCGAGGTCCTGGTATCCACGCCCTGAATCTCCGCGTCCTCCGTAGGATACTGCCAACCCCGACCCGAGAACATTTTTATTGATGGGCAAAATGCCATCCTGTGGTGCCATGAGCCAGGAGATAGAGGATGTTATGACCACCGTCCTGCGGGAGGACCAGGTCTCCGCCATTGTAACCCTCAAGGTGGACACCAAGGAGGCCGACCGGATCGCCGCGGAGGTCACCCAGTTTGAGCCCATCGAGGATCTCTTCCTTGTGACGGGGGATACCGACATCATCGCCAAGGCGCGGTTCAAGGACTATAAGGAGTTGAAGGAGTTCCTTCTGAAGTCTCTCGCCCCTATTTCGGGAATCAAGGATACCAAAACGCTAATTGTAGTCATGACATACAAAGAGCGCGGAGTGGCCCAGTGAGTCCGGCCAGCGTCCCAAGGTGCGAAGTAGAGGGAGCGCAATGGAGACTGAGGAAAGGCTCAAGCAGATTCTCGACGTCCTCGGCCAGCTGGCGGAGGATACCTCGGTCCCCCGCAACATCCGTCGGGGCGCGCTCAACGCCCGGGAACTGTTGGTGAAGAAGGAGGACGCGCTGGACGTGCGGGCTGCCAGCGCCATCTTCATCCTCGACGAGCTGGCCAACGATCCGAACATTCCCCTCCACGGGCGGACCTTGATCTGGAACGTGATCAGTCAGTTGGAAACCGTGAAGTAGGGACCATCCTGCGCGGGCAATCATGGATATCGAACTTCTGCTTTCTAGGTTCGGATGGCTCGCCCCACGGGACCCATGGAAGGGAAGACCTGTCTGGTGACGGGCGCGAATTCGGGCATCGGGAGGGCCACCGCCGAGGGGCTGGCCTCGATGGGCGCTCACGTCGTCATGGTCTCTCGGAGTCGCCAGCGTGGCGAGGCGGCTCAGGAGGAAATCCAGTCCTCCTACCCGGATTCCTCCGTTGATCTCCTTCTTGCCGACCTGTCGGACCAAGGGGCCGTTCGAGACCTGGGATCCGAGGTGGGGAAGGCATACGCCTCGCTCGACGTCCTCGTGAACAACGCCGGTGCCTTGATCAGCCCGCGGCAGGAGACCGTGGATGGATTGGAGTACACCTTTGCCCTCAATCATCTGGCTCCGTTCTTGCTAACGAACCGCCTGCGGGACCTTCTCAGGGCCTCCGCCCCGGCCCGCGTCGTCAATGTCACCTCCGAAGCCCACACGATGGGACGAATCCACTTTGACGATCTCCAAGGGCTCCACCGGTATCGGGCGCTGGGTGCCTACAACCAGTCCAAGCTCGGAAACGTCCTGTTCACCTACGAATTGGCCCGCCAGCTGGCGGACTCGGGTGTGACGGTGAACTGCGTCCATCCGGGCGGCGTCAACACGAACTTTGGGAACAACGCCAAGGGGGCCTTCGCCGCCATGTTCCGGATGCTCAAGCCCTTCATGCGGAGCCCTGAGAAGGGCGCAGAAACCGTCCTCTTCGCTGCCACGGCACCCGAATTGGAGGGTGTGACCGGGCTGTACCTGATAGACAAGGAGGCAAGGGCCTCCTCCCGGCGTTCGTACGATGAGGAACTGGCGCGTCGACTCTGGGACGTGAGCGCCCGCCTGACGGGTCTCGAAGGGACCATAGCGCCCGTCAACGCTTAGATAGCCCTGTATCCTCCCGATTTACGGCGCGGCCGTGGTCTAGCTGGTAAGGACAGAGGCCCCCCATGGCAATCGGGGCAAGCCTCTAGCCCGGGTTCAAATCCCGGCGGCCGCATCTCAACTGGAATCCGAATTCTTATCCTGCCACGGGGTCTATGCTTCGCGTGGCCCCCTTCGGATTGCTGACCTGGCAGCTCGTGGGCGCCGCGTTGCTGACCGTGATGGGGGTCCTTCTCGTTGCGGCCGCCTTTAGTCCCGAGAGTCCGGCGCCCATCCCGGCGATTCTGGGGTCGGGGGTGCTCGCCCTCGTAGCGGCGCTGTTCCTGCTGCGGCTCCATCTCCTTTACGTCCGGAAAGGGGCCGGGCGGTAGGGCCTTGGTCGCGCGGATGAAACCCGGTTCCGCCTCCTTTATAGCGGGGAGGGGTTTCGTAGCGCCGGCCGCTATGCAGGAACAGGCCTGGCACAGCCTCTCAATCGATGAAGCCTGGGCGCGGGTCGAGTCCTCCCCTCAGGGGCTCTCCCAGGCGGAGGCCGAGCGTCGTTTGATGCGGGACGGCCCCAACGAATTGCTGGAGGTCGAGGCCGTCTCCCCCCTCCTCCTCTTCGCCCAGCAGTTCACCCACCCCTTGGTCATCATCCTCATCGTGGCCGCCGGGATCGCCGCCTTCCTCGGAGAGATCCTGGACACGGTGGTCATCGCGCTGATCGTGGTCTTCAATGCCGTGTTCGGCTTCATCCAAGAGTACCGGGCGGAGCGGGCCATGCAGGCCCTCAAGCGGCTCGCGGCCCCGAAGGCCCACGTCCTCCGGGACGAGGAGGAGGTCACCATCCCGACCCGCGAACTCGTGGTGGGGGACGTGGTCCTCCTGAGCGCGGGGAGCCGGGTGCCCGCGGATCTCCGCCTCTTCGAGGTGGCGAACCTCTTGGTCAACGAGGCATCCTTAACAGGGGAATCCGTCGCCGTTCACAAGGGGCTGGATCCTGTGCCCGAAGGCGCCCCCCTGGGAGATCGGACAAACCTCTCCTTTATGGGGACGGCGGCGAACGTGGGCCGCGGCCGGGGTTTCGTGGTGGCCACCGGGATGGCCACGGAGCTCGGTCGCATCGCAGGCATGGTCCAAGAAGAATCTGTCCCGCAGACCCCCCTCCAGCGCCAGCTCGCTCGCTTCGCCAAGCAGTTGGGGGTGGTCATCCTGGCCGTCGTTCTCTTCGTCTTCCTGGTGGGCTACCTCCGGGATCCGGACGCCATCGTCGAGCTGTTTCTAACTGCTGTGGCCCTCGCCGTGGCGGCGATTCCCGAGGCCCTACCGGCCGTCGTTACCGTGGGCCTTGCCCTCGGGCTTCGGCGAATGGCCCGCCGGCACGCACTCATTCGTCGGTTGCCGGCCGTCGAGGCACTCGGGGGGACCACGGTCATTTGCACGGACAAGACGGGCACGCTGACGACGGGACAGATGAACATCCGCATTGTCGCCGTGGGCGACCGAGAGTACGAGGTCGTGGGAGAGGGCTTCGCCCCCGAGGGGGTCTACCGCCTGCAGGGACAGCGGGTGGATCCGGCGGATGACGAAGGCCTCATGCGTCTCTTGAGCGCCGCCCTCCTGGACAACGATGCGCGTCTCGTCCAGGAGGGAGCCCAGTGGACGGTCTTGGGGGATCCCACGGAGGGCGCCCTCCTCGTCGCCGCGATGCGGGCGGGGCTCCGGCCCGAAGTCTTGGAGGCGGACTTGCCCCGGGTGGGGGAGGTTCCGTTCACATCGGAGCGAAAACGGATGACCACCATTCACGCCCCGGTTGACGCGGAGACCCTCGCCGAGTTTCGGGCCCGAGGGGACGAAACCCTCGAGCTTCTCGGAGAGATCCCGGGGAAGGTGGCCTGGACAAAGGGCGCCCCCGAGGCCGTGTTGGAGCGCTCTGCGGCTGTGTATTCTGACGGGGAATCCGTTCCCCTGACGGAGGAGGATCGCGAGGGCATCCTCGAGCGGGCCCGGTCCCTGGCCTGGCAGGCGTATCGGGTCCTGGCTCTGGCCTACCGGGAGCTGCCCGACCAGCTCCCTGACCTGGGGGAGGAGACGGTGGAGAGGGACCTGGTCTACTTGGGCCTGGTTGGGATGATGGACGCCCCTCGGAAGGATGCCATCGAGGCCGTGAAGCGGAGCAAGGAGGCGGGCATTGAGGTCGTCATGATCACGGGCGACCACCTGCTTACGGCCGAAGCCGTCGCTCGGGAGATGGGCATTCTGGAAGAGGGGGAGGACGTGATGACCGCGGCCGACCTCGATCGCCTGCCGGTAAAGCAGCTGGCAGAGCGGGTCGAGCATGTCAAGGTGTATGCCCGGGTCTCTCCCGAACACAAGGTCAAGATCGTGAGCGCTTGGAAGCGCAGGGGGGCCGTGGTGGCTATGACCGGAGATGGGGTGAACGATGCCCCAGCCCTTCGGCGCTCCGACATCGGTATCGCCATGGGCATTACGGGGACCGACGTGGCGAAGGAGTCATCAGACGTCGTGCTCACGGATGACAACTTCGCTTCCATTTCCGTGGCCGTCGAAGAGGGGCGCGGGGTTTACGAGAACATCCGGAAGTTCGTCCGGTACCTCCTGAGCACGAACTCGGGCGAGGTCATGATCCTCTTCGTGGCCGCGGCCGCGTTTCTCCCGTTACCCCTCCTCCCCCTTCAGATCCTTTGGATTAACCTCATCACCGACGGCTTCCCCGCGATCGCCTTGGCGGTCGAGCGCAAGGAGAGCGGCTTGATGGAGCGCCCTCCCCGGGACCCGCGGACCGGAATCCTCTCGGGCGACATGGGCTTCCACATCATCTGGGTCGGTCTCCTCATGACGGGGGGCTCCCTCGGCCTGTTCCTATGGACCTTGGATCGGGAAGGCCTGGAATTCGCTCGGTCCCTGACCTTCTACACCGTGGCGATGTTCCAGGTCTTCCACGTCCTGGCCATCCGCGTCTCCCGCGAGTCCGTGTTCACGGCGGGCTTCTTCGGAAATCCATGGCTGATCGGAGCCGTTGCCCTGACCGTTGGCCTTCAGCTGGCCGTCATCTACTTCCCACCCCTTCAGGTGGCCTTCCAGACCGTAGGCCTGCCGTTGGCGGACCTCCTGATTGCTACCTTGGTGGCTTCCAGTGTCTTCTTCGCGGTGGAGGTCGAGAAAGGCATGCGGCGCAGGGGGGAAGGCTATACCCCGCTCCGGGTTGAGCAACCCCGTGAAGCCCTTGGAGGTTGACGGGTCCACGGGGGAGGGCGGCGGACAGATCTTCCGCCTCTCGATGGCCCTGTCGGCCCTCACGGGTCGTCCCGTCCGCGTGAACCGGATTCGGGCCGGGCGACCCAAGCCGGGTCTCGCCCGCCAGCACGTGGTGGCCGCTGAGGCCCTTGGAGACCTCTGCCGAGGGGAAGTCGAGGGTCTGGAGCTGGGCTCCATGTCGGTGGCGTTCCGGCCACGAGGAATCCGCGGTGGAACGCTGAACGTGGACGTCGGCACCGCGGGGAGCGTGACGCTGGTCTTGCAGGCGGTCCTGGTTCCGGCTCTCTTCGCCGCCCAGCCGACGACGGTGACGATCCGGGGGGGCACCGACGTGCGCTGGTCCCCGCCCGCGGATTATACCCGCAATGTCTTCCTCCCCCTCCTGGCAGGAATGGGGGGAACCGCGACCTTCCGGGTCGAGAGGCGAGGCTACTACCCCCGAGGAGGCGGCCGCGTCCGTGCCCACATCGCCCCGGTTCCCTTCCTCACGCCACTTCGAGGGGAGGACCCGGGCCAACTCCTGCGCATCGGGGGACGTGCCCATGGGTCGGGCCTCCCGACCCACGTGGCGGAAAGGATGAGGGGGCGAAGTGAGGAGGCTCTCGCTGATTTCCAACCCGTCACCATCGAGGCTCTCACCTACGGCGGCCGGGAGGCGGAGGGACGCGGCGGGGCCTTGGTTCTCTGGGCGGAGACGACCGCCTCTCGCATCGGGGCGAATGCCCTCGCTCAGAAGGGAGTCTCCGCCGAGGTTCTCGCGGACCACGCCACGGGGGAGCTGCAGAACGACCTCCGAGCCCAGGTGACCCTGGATCGGTACGCCGCCGATCAGCTCCTCCCCTACATGGCCCTCGCGTCCGGCACATCTGTCGTCTGGGTTCGAGAGGTGTCGAACCACCTCAGGACCCTCTTCTGGCTCCTTCCTCAGTTCCTGGACGTAAACATCCGAACCCTGGTGGAAGAAGGACGGACCCGCGTCGACGTGACGCCTAGCCGTACATGGAGGTCGGCCGGGACTCCTCCGGACGCTTGACCTCCAAGGCCCGTCGGTTGATGGACTTGAGCTGCTCCTCGATGCGCCCCGCCTCTTCGTACAGCGGTTTCGTGTCGAGCCCCATCTTCAGGAGCACCTTGTCCATCGTCTCGATGACGCGGGCGGCCGCCCTCGCGTCGGGGAAGTCGGGGT
>JBHHWA010000040.1:0-7474 GCA_046756285.1 Thermoplasmata archaeon | reverse complement strand
GAATGTTCAGCTCCACGGCCAGCCTTCGCATCATGTAGCCGTCTCGGCGTGCACCACGGGTCTCGGTAGGGGTGTTCACGATCAGGTTCACCTGCCCCCCGCGCATCAAGCCGATGGCATCGGGACTGCGTCCTTCGCTGATGCGGTAAACGGTCTCGACCGGAATTCCGCGTGCCCGCAGCGCGGACGCCGTCCCACGGGTCGCATAGATCTTGAGCCCGAGTCCAGCATATCGATCCGCGACCTCCGCGATGGCCACCTTGTCCGCGTCCCGGACCGTTACGTACACGGCCCCCTCGGTCGGAAGACGGCTCCCGGCCGATACCATCGCCTTGTAGTACGCCCGCCCCACGTCTTCGTCCAGGCCGATGACCTCCCCCGTGGACTTCATCTCGGGACCCAGGATGGCGTCGATGCCAGGAATCTTCTGGAACGGGAAGACCGGCGCTTTCACGGCGACGTGCTCGACCGCAGCCACCCCGGAATACCCGAGTTCCCGCAAGGTCCGCCCGAGCATGACCTTCGTAGCCACCTTTGCCAATGGGATCCCGATGGCCTTGGAGACATAGGGGATTGTGCGGCTCGCCCTGGGGTTGGCTTCCAGGACGAACACCTTCCCGTCCCGGACGGCCACCTGCAGGTTGATGAGCCCGACGATGTGCAAGGCCTCGCAGAGTTGTTGCGTAATCTCCCCAATGCGGGCCAAGATCTCTTCCGAGAGAGTCTGCGGTGGCAAAACGCACGTCGCATCTCCGGAGTGCACCCCCGCCTCCTCGATGTGCTCCTCGATGCCGCCGATGAAGACGTCCCGCCCGTCCGCCACGGCGTCCACATCGACCTCGACGGCGTGCGTCAGGAACTTGTCGACCAGGATGGGGTGTTCGCGGGAGACCTCGTGGGCCCGAGCCATGAACCGCTTGAGGTCCTCCTCCTCGTAGACGATCTCCATCCCCCGGCCGCCCAGAACATAGGAAGGCCGAACGAGCACTGGATAGCCAATCCGGGCCGCGATCTCACGAACCTCCTCGAAGGAGAACCCGGTGGCGAAGGGGGCCTGGTCGATCCCGAGTGTCTCGAGCAGTTCCGAGAAGCGGGCTCGATCCTCCGCCCTGTCCATGGAGTCGGGGGAGGTGCCGAGGATGCGGCTCGACAGCCCGTTTTCCTCCAGGGCCCGCTGGAGGGGGACCGCCAGGTTCACCGAGGTCTGCCCGCCGAACTGGAGAATGATGCCCTCGGGCTCCTCGAGCTCCACGACGTTGAGGACGTCTTCCAAGGTGAGAGGCTCGAAGAAGAGCCGGTCAGAGATGTCGAAGTCGGTGGATACCGTCTCCGGGTTGTTGTTGATGAGGAGGGCCCCGTACCCCTCCTCGCGCAGGGCCATCACCCCGTGGACGCAACACCCGTCGAACTCGATGCCTTGGGAAATGCGGATAGGACCGGCGCCGACGATGAGCACCTTGGGCCCCGATAGAGGTACGACCTCCGTCCTCTCCTCATAACAGGAGTAAAAGTATGGCGTCATGGCCTCGAACTCCCCAGCGCACGTGTCTACGATCTTGAAGGCGACTGGGCCTCGCAACGCCTTCACCTCGGCCTCGGCCAACCCGCTGATACTGGCGAGGTAACGGTCCGAGAAACCCATCTTCTTGGCTCGCCGGATGAGGCGGGTTGCGGGGTCCTCCCGAATCCGCGTTTCCAACTCCACGAGGCGGCGAATCCGGGTCAGGAAGAAGGGGTCCCAGCGGGTCAATTCCTCGACACGCGCCAGGTCCCACCCCCGTCGGAAGGCCTCCGCGAGCGCAAAGACGCGCTTGTCCGTCGGTCGGATCAGCTCCCCCTCCAACTCCGTATCCTCCCATGCCTCCGGCTCGAGCCCCTCCTTCCCCACCTCCAGCGAGCGGATGGCCTTGAGCAACGACTCCTCAAAGCTTCGCCCAATGGCCATGACCTCCCCGGTGGACTTCATCTGGGTGCCAATCTCCTGTTCCGCGTGGGCGAACTTGTCGTAAGGCCAGCGGGGAATCTTGGTGACCACGTAGTCCAGCGTGGGTTCGAAGGAGGCCCGAGTCTTGCCCGTCACGCTGTTGGGAATCTCGTCGAGGCGGAAGCCCACGGCCAGCTTGGCGGCGAGGCGGGCGATGGGATACCCAGTGGCCTTCGAAGCGAGGGCGGAGGACCGCGAAACACGCGGGTTCACCTCGATGACCCGGTATTCGTAGGTGTCCGGGTGAACCGCGAACTGGATGTTGCAGCCGCCGGCGATGCCCAGGGCCCGGATGATCCGGAGGGCGGCGCTCCGGAGAACCTGGTGGTCCCGATCCCGCAGCGTCTGAGCCGGGGCCACGACGATGCTCTCCCCGGTGTGGACCCCCATGGGGTCCAGGTTCTCCATGGAGCAGATGGTAATGCAGTTGTCATCCCGGTCCCGCATGACCTCGTACTCGTACTCCTTCCAACCGAGGACGCACTCCTCCACCAGGACCTGGTGGATGCGGGAGTACGCAAGGCCGATGGAGGCGATCCGCTCGAGATCCTCGACGGTCGAAGCGATCCCACTCCCCGTTCCCCCGAGGGTGTAGGCAGGCCGAATGATCACGGGAAGGCCCCCTAGCTCCTCCACGGCCCGGCGCGCCTCCTCCAGGCTCCCACAGGAGAGACTTCGGGGGATGGGCTCTCCGATCCGTTCCAGGAGCGCTGCGAAGGCCTGCCGATTCTCGGAGGCCTCGATGGCCTCGATCGTCGTGCCGAGAAGGTCGACGTCGAACCGCTTCAGGACCCCTCGATCCGCCAGTTCGGAGGCCAGGTTGAGGGCGGTCTGGCCACCCATGCCCGCGAGCAGTGCCTGAGGCTGCTCCCTCGCCAGGATCCGCTCGAGGAAGTCCACCTCCAGGGGCTCCAGGTAGACGGCGTCCGCCATGTCCGGGTCCGTCATGATGGTGGCCGGGTTGGAGTTGACCAAGACGACCTCGAGGCCCTCTTCTCGAAGGGCGCGACAGGCCTGGCTCCCGGAGTAGTCGAACTCGGCGGCCTGTCCGATAACCACCGGGCCGGAGCCGATGACCATGACCTTCCGCAGGCCCGGGTCTCTAGGCGCGGGCCTCACCTCCTGAGAGATTTCCCAAACGCTTCGACCTCCTTCGCGAAATCGCGGAAGATGTAACGGCTGTCGTGGGGCCCGGGACTGGCCTCCGGATGATACTGCACGGAGAGGACAGGAAGATCCCGATGACGGAACCCCTCCACCGTCCCGTCATTCAGGTTGAGATGGGTGACCTCCAGTTCGTCCCCCAGGCCCTCCTCCCGTACCGCGAAGCCGTGATTCTGGGAGGTTACGAGGACACGGGACCGCCTCAGGTCTCGCACCGGCTGGTTGCCCCCGCGATGCCCGAACTTCAGCTTGTACGTCTCCGCCCCAAAAGCCAGCCCCAGGAGCTGGTGGCCCAGGCATATCCCCAGGACCGGCAGCTCCTCCGCCAGCTCTCGCAAGGCGGCCACGGTCGACCTCATCGCGGGATGGGCGGGGTTGCCGGGCCCGTTGGAGACCACCAGCCCATCGGGCTCCAGGTCTCGGATGTCGTCGGGGGAGGCGTCATAGGGCACCTGGACGACCTCGCCATGGGGTCGCAAGTGTTCGATGATGCTTCGCTTCACCCCGCAGTCGAGCACGACGTAGCGACGGCCGTTCGCTCCGGGGTATTGAATCGGTTCTTCGCAGCTGACCCGACCCACGAGGTGGTGCGCGTCGGGGTAGGGGCGAGCCCGCACCTCCTCCAGGAGTGCTTGCGCATCGGCCCCGTCGGTGGACAGGGCGGCGCGTAGGGTTCCGTGGACTCTCGTGGTAATCGTGAGGTGCCGGGTGTCGACCCCCTCAATCCCTGGAACCCCTTCGCTCCGGAGGAAGGCGTCGAGACCTCTCACGGAACTCGGGTGCATAGGGCCCCGCCAGAGCTCGCGAATGACGAACCCTGTCACCTGGATGCGGTCGGATTCGAGGGTCTGGAGGTCGACGCCGTAGTTTCCGATCAGGGGGTAGGTCATCAGGAGGACCTGACCCCGGAAGGAGGGATCGGTAAGGGCCTCACAGTAGCCCGTCATGTTGGTGTTGAAAACGAGCTCTCCGAAAACGGTGGCCTCCGTCCCAAAGGCGGGTCCCCTCAGAACCTGTCCGTCCTCGAGGACTAGCAACCCGTCCATCCGGGAGACCTTTGAGGCCATCCAGGACAGCCTTATTAGGCTTTGGACCGAGTCATCCCTAGACCTTTCTCAGGTAGGCCGTTCGTTCTTCTGTGAGCCCTCGATGAGGGCCACGTACGCGTCGATTCGAGGCTGCATCTGCGCCCAGTGGGTCCCTCGCCAGTAGAACTTGCCACACGAAGGACAGCGCCAGAACCGGTCGTGTCTCCGCCATGCCCCTTCCGGCACCTCGTCCCGGGCCACGTCCCTCGCGACGTCAGCCAGGACCCCATTGCACACCGAGCATCGGCTCATGGGCTCACCCACCTCAGGGGTGAGGACCGTCAGCACCTGCCGAATCTGCTCGTCCAGGTTGTCGCTTAGGACAAAGAGTACCCTGGCACCGCCCTGGGCCGCTAGCTCTTTGTCTCGGGTCAGGAGGACGCGTTTCTCTCCCTCGGCCAGCGTCACGAGCTCATCATCGACTAAGGCAACCGGGTATGCGGTGTCGTACCCCAACAGACGGAGCCATCGGGCAAGGGTCCCGAGCATGTGGTCACAGAGAAACCGGGAACTATCTTCCACGGACTCCCTCCGGGTCGGCGCCCTCTTGCGTGGGTTCGTAGGTTACAAGGAGTCCCTCTCCTAGGGTCATCACCTCTCGCACACGCAGCTGCCGCATGTCCTCGCGTCCCCCCACCCGGTTTCCCGCAAGGAGGCTCGGCGCTCGCTCGTCCCCCATAATCCATGGCGCGATGTAGACGTGGAAGCGGTCGACGAGGTTGGCGCGCAGGAAGGACCAGGCGACGGTGCCACCCCCCTCAACGAGGACGCGACGGACTCCTCGATCTGCAAGGTGTGCAACCAGCCCGGGCAGGTCCACGCGTCCCAGGCCGCCGCGGAAGACCTCGGCCTTCGGGAATTCCCCCGAGGCGTCCTCGGCGGTGGCGACGAGGGTGGGGGACGATCCGTCCATGACCGCGGCTCCTCGCGGAACCCGTCCCCTGGAATCCAAGATCACGCGAAGTGGACGCGGCGGGTGTGAAACGTACTCCTCCTTCACGGTGAGTCTTGGGTCGTCGGCCAGGACCGTTTCGATGCCCACGACCACCGCCTGGGACTCCGCGCGCAGACGGTGGACCCGTGCGAAGTCCTCCTCCGAGGAGAGTTTCAACGGTCTCCTCCCAGCCAAGGCAATCTTGCCGTCCAGGGTGCACGCCATGTTCAGGACGATGAAGGGCCGGTCCGCCACGGGTTTCCATGGGAGCCGGCCGAATAAGGATTGGCGTCGGAGACGAGCGCGAGAACCATGCCTGTCTGCTTTAAATACGGGGTTGCCGGATACCCGGGCGAATGGATGGGGTGCGCATTCATCTGCTCAAAGAGTTAGACCTTCGGGACTCCGTCCTGATCGACGGCTTCCCGAGTGTCGGACTCGTGAGTTCCATCGTGGCCAATTACCTCGTGGACCTCCTTGAGCTGGAGCAGGTGGGGGTCGTGGACTCCGCGCACTTCCCCACCGTCGCTCTGGTCAAGGGGGGGATCCCCCTCCATCCTGTCCGCATCTACGCCGGAGGCCAGGAGAACGGGAAGGGGAAAGTCGTCATCTTCATCTCCGAGTTCCAGCCGGCCGCCACCATGATCAAGGACATCGCCGACGCCCTGCTGGATTGGGCCGAGGCCAATGAGTGCTCCCTTCTCGTCTGTCCGGAGGGCCTCATCGTGGATCGGGAGGGTGGGGCAGAGGAGACCGTGAGCGTGTACGGCGTGGGGAGCACCTCCTCCACCACCACTATGCTTCGGGACAGCGAGGTTCCGATCTTCGAAGAGGGCGTCATTACGGGCGTTGCCGGGGTCTTGCTCAACGAAGGGCGGAAGCGGGGGTTCGACGTCATCAGCGTCCTCTCCGAGGCGCACCCCGACTTCCCCGACGCGAGGGCGGCCGCCCGCGTCATCGAGACGATGGACAAAGTGCTCCTGAAGATGGGGCTCGATACGAAGCCGCTTTACGAAGAGGCGGGGCGCATCGAGGAGCAGCTCAAGTCCATCAACCGACGGGCCCTGGAGGTCAAGCGTCCGGAGGAGTCCCGGCCGTCCTCCATGTACGGCTAGGCGTCACGTCGACGCGGGTCCGTCCTTCTTCCACCCGGGTTTGGATGCTCACGTCCAGGAACTGCGGGAGGAGCCAGAAAAGCGTTCTCAGGTGGTTCGACACCTCTCGGACCCAGAAGACGGAGGTTCCGGACGCTAGGGCCATGTAGGGGAGAAGCTGATCGGCGGCGTAACGATCCAGGGTCACCTCGGCTCGGAGGTCGTTCCGCAGGTCCCTGGCCGCGCGCTCCGCCAGAGTTTCGGCGGAGACCCCCTTCTCGGCGATGGCACTCGCCCCGATGCGGGACGCAGTCGTCTTCGCCCAGAGGACCAAGGCACCGCCGCGTCCTTCTGCCTCCCGGTCTCCATAGGTGAAAGCCTTGATGGCGATGGTTTGGAAGTCAGCTAGAATCTCCTCACTCCTCCCCTTCATCCTCTCTGCCACGTGTGTCGGGAGGTTCGATGCATGGGCATGCCCACCGATGCTCAGGAGCTGGCCCATGGCCTCCCCCGGAAAGGGTGCGAGGGATGGCACCGGCGCGATCTCGGCGCGAGCGCGGCCGCCTCCTCGGGGATAGTAGCCCCGTCGTCGCACCTGGAAGGACGCGTTTCCTCCCATTCCCGCGAGGAGAGGGAGAAAGACACTGCGCGTGTACTCCGCCGGCGGGGACCAACGCACGTCGGTGCCCCCCCGGATCGTCAACGTCGTCGGCTGGGCGGCGAAGAGGGCCGGAACCAGGACCGCCTGGAAGACCAACGTCACGCTCCCCGCGGTGCCCACGTCCACGTTCAATCGTCCGCCGCGGATTCCTCGTGGCCGGAACGCCACAGACGTGGAGCCCAGCTCCAATCCCTCGGCTTCCCCACGGCAGAGATCCATCAGAGCCTCTGCGGCCACCAAGTGCTGCCTGGCGAGACCCGGCTTGGGTCGCCCGGCTCGGATGCGGGTCACGCGGACGCGACGGCCTGTGAGGGCCGACAGGGCCAGCGAGAGGCGGAAGATCTGTCCGCCGCCCTCCCCCGTGGACCCATCAACCTCCAGGGGCTTCACGGGGTTGCTCAACCCGGAGCGGGGTATAGCCTTCCCCCCGGCGCCGGATGCCTTTCTCGAGCTCCACCGCGAAGAAGACGGTGGAAGCCACCAAAGTGGCGAGTAGGAGGTCCGCCAGCGGCAGGCCTACGGTTCGGAAGGCCTCCTGAAGGAAGGGGA
>JBHHWA010000039.1:0-7496 GCA_046756285.1 Thermoplasmata archaeon | reverse complement strand
ACCGGGACGAGCTGTACGGACGCCCCTCGGAGGAACCCACCCTCACCCGCGAACCGACCTCCATCCTGGCGCCGCGCGACGTCCAGGCGGGGGGGACCTGGATCGGAGTAAACGAGGTGGGTGTCGTGGCGGCGATTTCGAACCGGGAGGAAGGCAGCTACGACTCGGCGCGTCGCTCGCGGGGGCTCCTCTGCCTGGAGGCCCTGCGGCACACCTCGGCCCTCGAGATCAAGGACTTCGTGGAGGAGGAGGTCGCGGAGGAGAAGTACAACCCGTTCAACATCCTCTACGGAGATCGGGGTCACGCCTTCGTGACCCACTACGCGGGGGAGCCCCGGACGGTGGAGTTGGCGGCCGGGGTGCACGTGCTGGCCAACATGGACGTGGACGATGCAGGGCAGCCTCGGGTCCACCTCGCCCAGGAGGCCCTTCGGGACCAGCCCCTCGCCGACCTCTCCGCGGCCATCGAGGCGGTTCAGAGGGTGGCCTCCGATCACACGGTCTACCAGGGAGAGTCGGTCTGTCGTCACGGGGATCGGGCCGGGACCGTCTCGAGCTCCCTCCTCGCCATCTCCGAGAACTTCCCGCGCGACAGCCTCTTCCTCTACAGCGCGGGCCGTTCGTGCGAGGCGGACTACCAGGATTACTCGGCGCTCCTCGAGGGGTTCATGCGCTGACCCTCGCCTTAGGCCTGCCTCGGAGCAGAAGGAGAACAGCCCCTCCGCTGGCCGCCATGAACAGCGCCAGCGGTGGGAAGATCAGAGCGAGGTCGGCGACACTTGCAATGTATGCTCCCAGGGCCGCGCCAAGGGCACCGATCCCGAAGACCGAGAGGAAGACGAGGCCGTAGGCGAGGCCTCGCAGGTTCGGCGGGGCCTGCCGGGCGACGAGGACGTTCTGGAGGGGCTCGAGGGCGAAGAGCAGGAAACCGAACAGGAACGCGACTCCCACGACCGCGCCAGCCGCCGGGAGCGCTAAGAGGAGAAGGAGAACGCCCACCAGGACGGAGGCCCCCGCCAGGGTCACCTCGACCTTCGGCCGATCCGCCAGATACCCGCCCGCGACCTGGCCGGCGGCGCCCAGGGCGAGGATCGCTGGGAAGAGGTAGAGGCCCGCGGTGAGGTCGAGGCCGCTCACGGCCAGCGGGGGCAGGCCCAGGCTGTCCAGGTAGGCCGGCAGAAAGGTGAGTGCGCCCAAATAGGCGATCCCCGCGAAGACGTACACCATGAACACCAGCAAGAACCCCGTCGTCAGGAAGACGCTCTTGACCTCGGCCAGGCTCGTTGGTTTCCGAACCGCCTGCTCCGAAGGGGCGAGGAAGATCATCCCAACCAGAACCCCAAGGGCCGGCAGGGCGAACAGTGCGAAGACGGCCCGCCACTCCAGGGAGAGGAGCAAGAGGGCCGCCACAAGGGGCCCGAGGGCGACCCCGATGCTCCCACCCATCCCGTGGTAGCCGAAGCCTCGCCCCTGTTGCCGAACCTCGCGTGTAATCATGGCGGTCCCGGAGGGGTGGTGGGGACTCAGGAACAGCCCCAAGAGCGCGAGCGCGAGGGTGAGCTGAAGCAGCGTCTGAGCGAGCGCCACCAGAAGGAGGGCGACCACCGCCCCCGCGAGGTACAAGCTGATCAAGGGCTTCGAACCCATCCGATCGGCCAGGTATCCGAACGGAAGGCTCCCCCCACCGTACAGCGCATAAGCGACGGCCGCTACGAGGCCGAGGACGGGCAGGTCGGAGTTGAACTCCACAGTCCACGTGATCAGGAAGAGGGGGATGATGAAGATGTAGGCGTGATTGAGCGCGTGGGCCGCCGTCACGTAGCCAACTAACGCCCTCTCGCGACGGTCCACGCGGGTGGAAGATGCCGGACCCTTAAGCCTTGCAGCAGGGGACCCCGCAGACGAGGGGGAAGTCAGGCTTCACCCCAGGACCTATGCCTTCTCGTCCGACAAGACGCGAGCGACCTCGTCTCTCTCGGAGGGCTCGAAGGCGTGAGGGGTTGCCCCGTCGACCTGTACGCCCACTCCTCGGTCCCCGACGAGACCGACTCGGGCCCCGGGAATGCCCTCGCCTTCCAGGAGGTCCAAGAGCGAGGCAGTCTTCTCGGGCGGCATCGCGATCGCCAGCGCCCCGGAGGCCAGCAGCCCAAACGGGGTGAGTCCGAAGTGGGCACAAATCGCCTCGGTCTCCTCCTGAACTGGGATGGTCGCGGGGGTTACGTGAAGGACACGGCCGGAGGCATGAGACATCTCCAGGAGGCTCATCGCCACGCCGCCCTCGGTGGGGTCGTGCATGGCGTGCGCGCCCTTGTCGGCGGCAAGACGAGCCTCGGGGACAACCGAGAGGCCTGGGTTCCGGAGAAAGTTCGCAGCCCGGGCGACAAAGGTCTCGCCAAACTCCTGGACAAGCTCCTCGCCTCTCGCACGGGCGAGCAGGGCCGTCCCTTCGATGCCAGCTGCCTTCGTCAGAATCAGGTCGTCTCCCTCCTGCGCTCCGCCGGTGGTGACGAGGCGACCCCGGGGCACGGTCCCCTGGAGGTCCCCCACCACCACGACCCGGTCCACGGCGTCCGTCACCTCGCTGTGGCCCCCCGTGACCGCGATGTCCAATTCCTTGCAGGCCTCGTGAATCTGACGTACGACGCCTCGGACCACCGAGGCTGTTGTGCCCGGAGGAAAGAGAAGAGCTGCCTGGAACCAGCGCGGGCGGGCCCCCCGCGTCGCCACGTCGTTCGCGTTGGCGTGGACGGCGTACCAGCCAATCTCCTCCTGGGCGAAGGTAATGGGGTCGGTGGTGAGGACGAGATACTCCTCCCCCATCACAACGACCGCCGCATCCTCCCCGATGGCAGGGCCGAGGTGGACCCCAGGGTCCTCCGCCCCCCGCAACGCGAGGATTTCCTCCTGGAGTGCCAGGGGCAACTTGCCCAACCGAAGAGCCATGCCCGCCCCAGGGTCGGGAGGCGTATAGAGCCTCCTAGGCGAGGAGGAGTATCACCAAAGGCAGAATGAGGCTCCCCATGAGGTGAACGCGCCGGACCCCGACGAGAGGCGGGAAGAGGCCGATGAGGGTCGCCAGGGCGGCGATGACCAGGCCGGTGGCCCCGGAAAAGAGGAAGATCACTCCGATGAGGAAGGAGAGAACGACGACGACGAGCTTCCGGTACGGGAGGGCCCCGGTCAGCCGGGCGAAGAGCGCCCCGAACCCACGCGTGAGAAAGAACGCCGTGACGGCCACCACAGAGGCCGCCAGGAGAAACCAAGCGAGGGCGCTCGGGACGGTCAAAAGCGGATCCCATACGACGATGAGGTCTCCCGCGAGGGCCTGAATCGCCGCCGCACCGCCGCTGCGTGCCCGGAGGATGACGAAGAGGGCCAGGATGGTGAAGAGCGCGGTCGCCGTGTTCACGCAGGAGAGGGACAGGATGAACGCCTCGTCGTTTGCTCGCGCGCCTCTCCTTCGACCCGAGAGCAGCTGGGAGAAGATCGTCGCGGTGGCCGCCGTCACCCCCGGAATCCACGCCACGAACGACCCCGCAAGGGAACCGCCGAGGACCGCCCGAATTCGGTCCCTTCGGCGAAGGGTGGTCCCTTCCAATGCGGAATCCTGGGGAGGGAGGTCGGGCGTCTCGGCGAGACTGATCAGGAGGGTGGGGAGGGCGAAGAGCCCCGTCAAGAGCGGGAGGAAGCCGACGTTTCGTGGCTCGGCCTGCAGGGCGGGGATCGGGAACCAATTGGCGCTGAGGAGCGGCGTGAGGAGGACGAGAAAGCCCAGGTAGCCAGCAGTGAGGAAAATGAGGGTCGCCCATCCCTTCGGGACGAAGGCGGCCCAAGGCAAGGCCTCGGGGGTGGGCGCCACAAAGAGCCTCACGTTTCCCTTCAACGGATCCGGGAGCTTGCCGTCGACCCGTACACGAACTTTACCGCGGGCGTCGCCGACGACCAACCGGCTCCCCGCGAAGTGTTCCACCTCCCCCTCTAGAAGAAAGGCCTCCTCGACATGCCGGGCCTCCGAGGGGGAAAGGATGCGCACCTCCGGGGTCACCTCGTCCTCCCCCAGGATTCCGTCCGGCACGCGACAGACCAGTCCCCGACGCCCCAGCCGGGGACTCCCCGCATCGGACACGATGAGGATGCCGGCGACGAGCAGGAGTAGGTAGGGGATCACCGGACGAAGGTCTTCGTAGGCGCCCACTGGCCCGCCCATCACGAGGCGGAAGGGGAGGACGAGGAGGAGCGCCAGAAAGGTCGCCGCGAGGCTCCCCCACGCCGAGAGGCGAATCGCCTCGAGCCCTCGACCCTGCAACAGCATCCGATGTCCAGGCAGGACGGATAAGGCGGTCTCTGCATCGGGGGCGCCGAGGAAGATCGAGGGAACGTAATCGAGGAAGGTGTGGGCGATGACGTTTCCCACCACAAGCGCCGCTGCAAACAGGGCCAGATCTTGGGACGTGGGGGAGGCCCAGGCAAACAAGGAAGCCGCAAGGCCGAGGACCGTCCCTTGAAGGGCGAGGATGAGGGCGGCCACCGTGTTCACGTGGAGGCCGGGTGTCAGCCCCGTGACTACCCCGGCCGCCGTCCCCACGAGTGCGAAAAGGAGGACGCCGAGGGCCAGGGAGAGGGGGTCCACAGACAAGGACGGGAGGATCGAACAAAACTCTCAGGCCCTACATGCAGGCTACCCGATCTCTCCATCCGGGGTGCCCCAGCCACCCCCGCCGGGGGTCGCCATCACGATGATGTCGTCCTTCCGAAGGCCGATGGTGGTCTTGGAAGGCAACGGGAGGCGGTCCTCGCCCCGAAGGAGCACGTTCTCTCCGGGTTTGCCGTCCAACCCTCCCCGCAAGCCCCGGGGAGGGAATCGCCGTCGTTCGGTGATAAGCGACGCCGTCCCTCGCTCTCCCAGGAAGCGGATGGACCGCCTGATACCGAGTCCGCCCCGAAAGCGGCCGGGGCCCCCAGAGCTCTTCCGCAGCCGGTACTCCTCGACTCGAAACGGGTAGGCTGTCTCCAGGGCCTCCACCGGTGTGTTCAGGGTGTTCGTCATATGGGTCTGCACTCCGCTCATGCCATCTCGGAAGGGGAGCGCCCCCTCCCCGCCACCGATGGTCTCGTAGTAGGCAAACTCCCGCTCTCCCCTCTTTCCTCCGATGAGAAGGTTGTTCATCGTCCCCTGAGACTGGGCCGGAACGATGGCGGGAAGCGGTTCCTCGAACGCGCGCAGCAGGACGTCGACGATGCGCTGGGAGGTCTCGACGTTCCCCGCGGCCACGGCGGCGGGCTTTCGAGGATTCAGGAGGGAGCCTTCGGGGACGGTCACCCGGATGGCCCGATAGCACCCCTCGTTCGGCGGGGCGCCAGGGTCCGTCAGTGTGCGGAGGGCGTAGTACACGCTGGAGAGCGTCACGGCATAGGGGGCATTCACGTTCCCGGACGACTGCTGCGACGTTTCGGCGAAGTCGACGGTGACGTCCTCTCCCTTCACGGTGACGCGCGTACGGAGCGGGAGCGGCTCATCGAAGACACCGTCGTCATCGAGCTGGTCTTCGGCCTCGAAGGTGCCGTCGGGGGCCCCCTGCAACGCCCGCCGGACCCGACGCTCGCTATAGGTCATAATCTCCTCCGCGAACTCCTCAAAGGAGGGTCGCCCGTACTTGGCAAGGTACGCCCGAAAGCGGCGGTCCCCCGTGTTGTTGGCGGCCACCTGCGCACGAAGATCCCCCATCCGCTCACGCGGGTCCCGCATTCCCTTTCGCACGCGCTCGGCAACGAGGGGATCCATGCGGCCCCGAGCCAGGAACCGCTGGGGCGAGAAGACCACCCCCTCCTCGAAGAGGGTCCGACTGCCCGTCGGCATGGAGCCTGGGGCGATCCCGCCCACGTCGGCATGATGCGCCTTGTTGGCCACATACCCCACCAGCTCCTCCTCCCAGAACACAGGCTTGATGAGGGTGATGTCGTTGAGGTGGGACCCCCCACGGTAGGGGTCGTTGAGGATCACCTGGTCCCCCTCCTCCAAAGGATCCGGTAGGTGACCCTGGATGGCCTGAATGGCCAGGGGCATGGAGCCGAGGTGGACGGGGATGTGCTCCGCCTGCGTGACCATCCGGCCCAAGGCGTCGAAGATCGCGCAGCTTGCGTCCATACGCTCCTTGATGTTGGGGGAGTAGGAAGTGCGTCGAAGGGCCTGCCCCATCTCCTCCGGAACGAAGGTGAAGGCGTTCTTCATGACCTCAAGGGAGATTGGGTCCATCAGCCCACCGCGATGCGCAGGTTCCCCCCCTCGTCCACCTCGAGGGTCGCCTCAGGGTCCACGACGGTCGTGGCCGTTTCCTCCTCCACGATGAGCGGGCCCTCACGGATCATGCCAGGGGCCCCCCGTCCGGTGAAAACGGTCGTTCTCCTCCTCCCGCCCGCAAAGAGCACCTTCCGGCTGCCCTCCTGCCCCTGGGCGCCTGCGGGTGGGCTCGGGATGTGCCGGTCCCCTCCGACCACGGCGGTGAGTCGAACGTTCACGACCTCGAGGGCTTCGTCCTCGCTCGCATAGCCATAGCGGGCCTCGTGGCTCTTGTGGAACCGAGCCTCCAGGTTCTCCCCGGAGGGCACGTTGATCTCGTAGCTCTGGCCGACGTATCGGAGATCGAGGGACGGGAGGAGAATCGCGTCCCCCGCGACCGCCTGGGCGGCGAGCTCCCCTCGGGCCGTCTCCTCTAGCTCTCGGAGGGCACTCTCGACCGCCTCCCGGGCATCTGGCAGCGGCCGAAGGATGGACCGGCCGTAGTCCAACCGCAAATCCGAGAGGAGGATGCCGTAGGCGGAGAAGGCACCCGGGAGCGGGGGAATGACGACCTCGGGGATCTCCAACTCCCGGGCTACCTCGACGGCGTGCATGGGTCCGGCCCCGCCGTAGGCGACGAGGGAGAAGTCACGGGGGTCCAAGCCCCTCCGTGCAAAGGCCGTGGCAGCCGCCCGAACCATGTTGGCGACAACGACCCGCTGCACGCCGGCCAACCCCTCGTCGAACCCCAGTCCTAGGCCGTCGAACAGGCCCTCCAAGCCGCGCTGGGCAATTTCCGCATCGAGCGTCATCTGGCCGCCGATGAGGGCTGGCCCCAGATAGCCGGTGAGGAGGTTCGCGTCCGTGAGGGTGGGCTCGGTTCCGCCGCGGCCGTAACTCAAGGGGCCGGGATCGGCGCCGGCACTCTTGGGCCCCACGCGCAGGGCGTCCCCCTTATCCCTCCACGCCACCGAGCCCCCACCGGCGCCGATGGTGGTGATGTCCAGGACGGGAAGGGCCAGGGGATGCCCAGCGATCTCGGCCTCCGTGGTCCACACGGGTTCCCCGTCGGGGAGGAGAGAGATATCTGCACTCGTCCCACCCATGTCCAGCGTGAGCACATTGGCTAGGTCGAGGGCGTCCGCCAGGTACTTCGCCCCCGCCACCCCGCCGGCGGGTCCAGAGAGGAGGGCTTCGACGGGATGCCGGAGCAAACTCT
>JBHHWA010000038.1:0-7502 GCA_046756285.1 Thermoplasmata archaeon | reverse complement strand
CGGCGGATGAGGTCGTCCTGCCGCAACCGGCGGGCGCGACGCCGGGAGGGCGACTCCTGCGGCGGTCGGACCTCGGCTTCCGACGCGGGGGGCTCCTCGGGTGGGGGCGGCCGGCGGGGCCAGCGGGGGGCCCGTTGGCTGCGCCGGGGCGGCTCGTAATACGCCTCGTCCTGCCGTTCGTAGGGGGAGACCAGGGGAAGGCGGCGGTACTGGTCGTACTCCTCGGGATGGACCCCGTACCACGCCGCCGCGGGAGCCGGCATGACCGGGACCTGCTGCACCGGCTGCGCGGGGGCCATGGGGGGCGCGCTCACCTCGTAGGTCACCGGCGGGGGCTCCTCCTCTGCCTGGACCTTCCGCTCCATGTAGACCTGGGCGGCGACGAGGCCGCCGATGTAGGCGAAGATGATCGTGACGAGGTAGCCGTTGAAGCCCATCACCGCCGTCTGTTGGAGGGCCACCACGAAGGCCGTGAGGTAGTCCACCAGGAAGTGCATGTACGGCTCGATGGGGGGGATGACCGTGCCGAAGCCGTACAGGATGACGGCCGGGAGGGTGAAGAGGTTCTGCAGCTCGGGGAACTCCACGGAGCTGACGACGATGAGGGAGAGGATCCAGATGGCCGTCACGGGGACGACCGCGGCGAGGGCCCCCTTCCATGGGTTCCCGGCCTTCCGCCCGCCCACGTAGCCGGCGATCATGGGGCCGAACAGGGGGATCCACCAGAGCATGAGGGAGAGGACGAAGGTGTACTTCATGGAGCCCCAGAAGGAGTAGGGGCCCTTCCGCCGCAGCGCCGCGAAGTCCTCCATCCGCGGGTCGAACCGGTAGACGCCCCGCCGGTCGTCTCGTAGTGTCAGCGTGCGCGGTCGCGGCCAGGAGACCCCGGGGACCGCGTAACCAGGTTGACCCTGGCTGAAGACCATTCCCATCCCTTCCCACCGGCCAGGCCGGAGGCCGGCGTAGGTGGGTGAGGCTATAAAAGCGTTGTGGCAGGGCGGGTCGGCGTTAAGCCCACCGGCCTGCGCGCGGCGAAATGTCTTTGTGCGAGACGGCCCCTTGAAGGCCTCGCCTCAAGACACGGGAGTGGAGGGCATTCGAAAGGGGCATCGCATCTACGACTACTTCGACGCGTTCGGGCAGGGGCAGACCGACGAGGAGGTGGCGGAGTCCTTCCAGGTCTCCGTGAAGACGGTGGCCCGGTACCGGCGCCTCCCCCGCTACTACGACCTAAACGGCCTCGACGAGATCGTCATCGACCTGCGCCGGCGCCGCGCCCACCTCTCGACGATCTTTCGGGCCGCCCGGGAGAACCCCGACTTCTCGCCCTACGACGGGCTGCTCCTCCTCCTCGCCATCTGTCGCATCCTCAAGGAGGACGGCCGGGTCTTCTCCGAGACGGAGGCGCGGGTGGCCCTCCGCTACGCCTTCGAGCCGCGCGCGCACGAGGAAGAGCAGGTCCGAGACATCCTGGCGCTGGTCGTCAAATGAGGAGCGATCGCAGGGGGGTTGAGCGAGGCCGCCTGGAGGCGTTACGGACGCTCGTCGAGGTCCGAAGTCTGAGAGTTCCTCTTGGCACGAATCTACGTCGGCCCAGAACGTGACGAGAGATGGACAGGCCTCTCAGGAAGCGGGGTTCGGGTAGGGACCCAGAGGGGCTCCTACGGTCGGTCCAGGATTACGTCCCAAGGGACGGCGTTACTCCCTTCGGCGGCAGTTGGAAACCGATTCCCTTCGCTCATCCTTTCTCCTTCATCCCGCCCCGCCTTCTCCAGAGCAGGAGGGCGACGCCAGCCGCCACGGCTGCGATCGCGCCCAGCACCCAGACCATCACGACCTCGGGGGGGACCGGAGCGATCGGTGCGGCCTCGACGGTCACGTTCAAGACGTCCGTATGGGTGTTGCCAGAGGGATCTCTGACGGTGAGCGTGACCCTGTAGGCTCCAGGATCCGCAAAGACGTGGGTTGCCATCGGGCCCGTGCCGGCAGTCCCGTCCCCGAAATCCCATTCGTAGCTCACAATGGCCACGTCATCGGAGGAAGCGCTGCCGTCGAACGATGCCATGGCTCCGGCCTGTACCGTCTGGTCTCCTCCAGCAACCGCCGTGGGCTTCACGGTGTCCACCGTCACGGCGACGCTGACAGTGGCCGTATTGCCCACCGTGTCGGTCGCCCGGGCGAAGATGGTGTTCGACCCTTCGGCGAGGGTGAGCGGGCCGGTCCACGACGTCATGCCCGAGGCCAGGATGTAGTTCGTATCGTCCAGGCCGAGTTCCACCGACGCGACTGCCCCGTCATCCGAGGCGGTGCCCGAGACCACGACAGAGATCGAGTTCAGGGAGGCGCCGTTCGACGGGGAGGCGATCGCCACGGTTGGGTCGGCCGTGTCCACCGTCACGGCGACGCTGTCTGTGGCGGTGTTGCCCTCCGTGTTCGTTGCCCGGGCGAAGATGGTGTTTGGTCCTCCGGCGAGGGGGAGCGTTCCTGACCACGAGGTCGTGCCGGAGGCGAGGACCCAGCTCATTGCATCGATGCTGAGTTCCACCCGGTCCACGCCGAGATCGTCCGAGGCCGTCCCAGAAACCATCACGGAGGGGGATCCAAGGATTGAGCCGTCGATCGGCGCGAGGATCGCAACGGTCGGGGGGGCAGTGGCGACCGTCATCGTTCCGTGCATTCCCGAAGCCGCGTGGCCGGGGCTCATGCAGACGAAGGTATAGGTGCCCACCGTCAGGGGCGTCGTGAAGGCGGAGGACAGCTGTTCGCCCCCGGCGAGGATGAGGTCCACGATCTTGGCATTGGCGACGTAGTAGTCCACCAGGGCCATGGAGTCATCCACCGGGACGTCGGCGTCGGCCTGCGCAAAGAGGGTGAACGTGTGGTCGAGGGCCCCCGCATTTACGAGTCTTAAGTCCACCGATTCTCCCGAGGTCGCGGAGAACGAGCCGGGTCCAAAGGCGTAGGTGTCCCGCAAGGTGATGGTAACGTTGAGCTGGGCGGAAACCACGCCAACGACGCTGAGTATCCACAGGAGCAGCACCGACCCGAGTACTGCCAACGCGGCCCTTCGCAATGCGTCCTCCCCTGTGGTCCCATGAGACAGCGGGGCGTTCTATTTGGAGATTCCCCGGTTGGTGCTCTGACACGCCCCGCTTGGCTACGACGAGATCGCGGAGAGGCATGAGTCGGACGATGCTCGATCCGGTTCAAGGGCCGCCTGGGAAGGAAAGAACGCCCAAACGTCCAGCATCCGGTTCCGATGTCGACGCGCTGAGGGGTCGTGAACCTGCGGCGATCCGCGGATCGGCCCTGCGCCTCGATTCCGGAGATAGGGAGTCCCGCCTCCCGGATTCGAACCGGGGACCTGCTGATCTCAGCGACCGAACCGGAGCCGCGCTCCGGGAACCCACTACAGTCAGCCGCTCTCGCCAGACTGAGCTAAGGCGGGACAGCGAGGAATCGCTCGGGGTTATTAGAGGGTTGACCCGCCGGAAATGCCGCGGGCCGGGCTCGAACCGGCGACTTCCAGATGTCTGCCAGACGGCTTCAGTCTGGCACTCTCCCAACTGAGTTACCGCGGCGGCTCCCCGGCTAACCTGAGGGGGGGATAAAACCCTTCCGGGGACCCACCTGGACCGGTTCTCAGGCGTGAATCTAGGGTCGGCACCCTTTTATAGAAACTTCCCAGAAATCGGGAGCCAGGATGAATGAGGGGTAACGCTCCGGAGGCGACATGCTGTTTCGGACCCGCAGGCACCTGAGGCGGAACGACGAGGCCGTCGCCTCCACCGTAGGGACCGTGATGGCCCTCCTGGTGGCCCTCACCTTCCTGGCCCTCATCGTCAACCAGTACGTCCCCGTGTGGCAGAAGGAGGCCGAGGCGGCCCACATGAACTCCGTCCTGGGGGACTTCGGCGGCCTCAAGAGCGCCATCGACGCCCAGGTGGTGTCGGCCCAGGTGACGACCCTCGGGGGGACCACCTACATCCCGGTGGAGACCTACAGCCCGATCACCATGGGCATCGACGGGGTGCCCATCTTCTCCAGCCCGACCCGCGGGACCCTGACGGGGGACGGCGACGCGGCCCCCTGGTCGATGCAGTTCACCTACGCCATCGAGGGGACGCCGTACGTGGTGAACCAGTCCGCCTCGGGGAGCGTCGTCCTCCACGTGGCGAGCCGCTACAACGTGCCCTTCGACCTGGTGTACGAGAGCGGCGCGGTCATCCTCAGTCAGACGGTAGGATCCGCCGTCCGCATCAGCCCCCAATTCACCGTGCTCAACGGGAGCAACGGCGCGGAGGTGGGCTTCACCCTCGTCCAGCTCATCGGGTCGGGGAACGCCGCCGGCCACGGCACGGAGGGGGTCCGGAACAAGCTGCTCACCCTGGACATGCAGGAGTACAACGCCCTCCAGAGCTCCATCTGGATCAACCACACGACCCGGTACGGAGGGGCCTGGTACACGCACTTCAACACCACCCTCGCCCTGGCCTTCGGGATCCTGGACGCGGACTTCGGGGGTCCCGGTTACAGCTACGTCGAGGGCCCCTTGGGCCAGACGGTGACGACCCCCTACTACCTCCTCACCCGCAGCCAGACGAACCAGACCCACGAGGTGAGCCTGGAGGTCCGACACAACGCGGCGGGCGGCGGCCCCTTGAACGGCTTCACCCTGAACCAGGCCTACGTGAGCATCGCCGTCGGTCGGGGCGGCACGACGCCGGAGGTGTAGGATGGGGCTCCTCGAGCGACAGATGAAGGTGAAGTTGCCCCGGCGGGCCTTGGAGAAGGGGCACGTCTGGACCCCGGGCCGGGGCTCGCAGCTCACCCCCATTCCGCCCGTCTCCGAACCCAACATCGAGGAGATCGAGATCTACCCCATCAAGCCCCCCTTCAGCTTCGCGCGGATCCTCCTCTACAAGGACGACTCGGAGCACATCTACGAGGCCTGGGAGCCGAAGCTCAACAAGCGGGAGGAGGAGCTCCTGGAGCGCATCAAGGACTCCCTGATGCGGACCCTCTCCTACACCTTCCACGCCACGTCCATCCGGGAGAAGGAGGAGTACCTGAAGGAGGCCGTGAACAGCTTCGTCAGCTCGCGGAACATCCACCTGGAGAGCCGCTCCAACGAGAAGATCATCTACTACATCGTCCGGGACTTCGTCGGCTTCGACATCTGCGACGGGCTCATCAACGACCCGGCGGTCGAGGACGTCAGCTGCGACGGGGTCAAGGTCCCCCTCTTCGTCTTCCACCAGAAGTACGAGTCCATCAAGACCAACGTGGTCTTCCCCGACGACGAGACGCTGAACTCCTTCGTGATCAGCCTGGGGCAGCGGTGCGGGAAGTCCATCAGCGTGTCCAACCCCATCCTGGACGGGACGACGGTGGAGGGGCATCGCGTCCAGGCGACCTACGCCCGCGAGGTGACCACCCGAGGCTCCAGCTTCACCATTCGGCGGTACAAGGAGAAGCCCTTCACCCCGGTGGAGCTCATCAAGTTCAACACGGGCTCCATCGAGATGATCGCCTACCTCTGGCTGGCCATCGAGCACGGGAAGTCCATGATGGTCTGCGGCGGGACCGCCGCGGGGAAGACGGCCACCCTGAACAGCGCCGCCCTCTTCATCCGGCCGGGGGCCAAGATCGTCTCCATCGAGGACACCCGGGAGATCAACCTGCCCCACGAGAACTGGATTCCCGGGACGACCCGCAGCGGGAGCGGGGAGCGGCAGGCCGATGGGAAGGCGCCGGGGGAGATCGACATGTACGACCTCGTGCGGGCGGCCTTGCGGCAGCGGCCGAACTACATCCTCGTGGGCGAGGTGCGGGGGAAGGAGACCTACACGATGTTCCAGGCCATGGCCACGGGCCACCCCACCATGAGCACGATGCACGCGGACAGCGTGAAGTCCATGGTGAACCGGCTGGAGAACCCGCCCATCAACACGCCGCGGATCCTCCTCACGGCCCTCAACTTCGTGGTCATCCAGACGCAGGTCCGCATCGGGACGGACATCGTCCGGCGCATCCGGCAGATCGTGGAGCTGGTGGGGTTCGAGCCGGAGACGAACGAGCTCATCACGAACACGGTCTACGAGTGGGACCAGGCGACGGACACGTTCGCGTTCAAGGGCCACTCCTTCCTCTTCGACGAGATCATGGAGATGAAGAACCTGACCCACGACGAGATGGAGGCGGAGGTCCAGAACCGGATCGCCGTCCTCAAGTACCTCGTGGAGAAGGACATCCGGGACTTTGAGGAGATCTCCCAGGTCGTCGTGAGCTACTACCAGTATCCCGACGCCACGGTGAACCGGATCCGGAAGGAGATGGGGTGGGAGGCGGAGGCGCCCGACCTAGAGGTCGGAGGTGAGCTCCTTGGCGGGTGAGGCACGCAGCCTGCTCGACAGCCTGGAGGCCCGCCGGCGCGCGGAGGTGCAGGCGGCCGAGCACCCAGGCCTGGACCCGACCGCACCCCACGTCATCAGACTCCCCGCCGGATCGCAACCGGGACACGTCGGGCTGACGCCCTTCCAGCGGTTCGCGTGGCGGCTGATGGGGAACGCGGTGAAGGACAAGAAGATCGACGAAGACCTGGAGGATAACCTGCTGAAGGCCCACATGCGCCTCCGGCCGGAGGAATACCTGGCCGTGGCCTATACGGCGACCTTCCTCGTGGCCCTCACGACGGTCATGGCGGCCTTCGGGCTGGGCTTCTTCCTCCTCGTGATCATGGGCGGGGCCCTGGTCCCTTGGGTCCTCTTCCCCGCCCTGCTGGCGGTGGTCCCCACGGTCATGGTGCGGGGGGTCTTCCTGGGCATGGGAATCACGAAGGGCATCCCCGCGGGCCGCGCGAAGCGGCGGGCCCGGAAGATCGACCGGAAGCTGACGGGCGTCATGTCCTTCATCTCGGCCATGGCCTCCGCCGACGTGCCCGTGGACGTCATCTTCCGGGAACTCTCCAAGCAGCAGATCTACGGGGAGATCCGGGAGGAGGCGGAGTGGATCACCCGGGACACGGAGCTGCTGGGGATGGACATCCTCACGGCGTTGAAGCGGGGGGCGCACCGGACGCCGAGTCCGAAGTTCCAGGAGTTCCTGCAGGGCGTCATCACGACGGCCACCTCGGGGGGCCAGATGAAGCCCTACTTCCTCATGAAGGCCGAGCAGTTCGAGAAGGAGGACAAGCTGGAGATGAAGAAGCGGATGGAGAGTCTCGGCTTGCTGGCCGAGAGCTTCGTCACGGTCGTCGTCGCCTTTCCCCTCTTCCTGGTCGTCATCATGGCGATCATGGCCCTCATCAGCAAGGGCTCCGCCGGGTTCGTGGTGATGCTCCTCTACGTCATCGTGGGGCTCATGATTCCCCTCTCCCAGTTTGGGTTCATCTTCGTCATCTGGAACCAGGAGCAGGAGGCGCAGTAGGTGACCAAGGCGAAGCGGATATCCAGGGATCTGCAACAGGCCGTGGAGGCCATCTACGAGGCGAAGGACAGCTC
>JBHHWA010000037.1:0-7720 GCA_046756285.1 Thermoplasmata archaeon | reverse complement strand
GACGGCGCCCTCACGGGAACCCAACTCGGTTGGTTTGACGGGCGGTGTGTGCAAGGAGCAGGGGCATATTCACCGCGGGATGTTGACCCGCGATTACTACGGAATCCAGCTTCATGAGGGCGAGTTACAGCCCTCAATCCGAACTACGAGCGGGTTTCGGGATTGCCTTCGCCTCTCGGCGTCGAAGCCCATTGTCCCGCCCTTTGTAGCGCGCGTGTTGCCCTGGGGATTCGGGTCATACGGACCTACCGTTGACCTCTCCTTCCTCTGGCTTAGCGCCAGCGGTCCCGCCATAGTGCTTCCGTCCCGGAGGACGGAGGGGCAAATAGCGGCGAGGGTCTCGTTCGTTATCTGACTTAACAGAACGCCTTACGGTACGAACTGACGGCGGCCATGCAACACCTCTCTGGAATTCAGGCAAGGTCGTCGGCCTGGCCCACAGGTACCAGTCGCCCCAGGTGAGTTTTCCGGCGTTGAATCCAATTGAACCGCACGCTCCTCCCGTTGCGGTGCTCCCCCGCCAATTCCTTTAAGTTTCAGCCTTGCGGCCGTACTCCCCAAGCGGCGAGCTTAACACCTTCGCTACGGCACTGGGACCCCCCGTAGGAGCCCCAACACCAAGCTCGCAGCGTTTACAGCCTGGACTACCGGGGTATCTAATCCCGTTTGCGCCCCAGGCCTTCGTCCCTTACCGTCGGATCCGTTCTAGCGAGACGCCTTCGCAACCGGTAGTCCTCCCAGGATTACAGGATTTTACCCCTACCCCGGGAGTACCTCTCGCCTCACCCGGTCCCAAGCCTCGCAGTGTCCTCGGAAGGCGAACCGTTAAGCGGCCCGATTTACCCAAGGATTTACGAGGCCGGCTGCGGACGCTTTAGGCTCAGTAATAACGACCACCACTCAAGGCGCGGGTGTTACCGCGGCGGCTGGCACCCGTCTTGCCCGCCTTTTATTCCTCTTGCTTTTTAGGCCAGAGAAAAGCCTACGCAGTGCGCAGGCACTGGGAGTCCCCCCGTCGGGCGTGAGCCCATTGCGGAGTTTTCGTAACTGCTGCGCCCCGTGGGGCCTGGACTCGTGTCTCAGAGTCCATCTCCGGGCGACTACTCCCATAGCCCGTACCCGTCGAAGGCTAGTGGGTCCGTTACACCCACTACTACCTGATAGGCCGCAGACCCATCCTTGGGCGCCGGAGCTTTGAGCTTGGGCACCTTCCAGTAGCCTAAGCCTATGGGGTATTATCCTCAGTTTCCCGAGGTTATCCCCCTCCCAAGGGCAGGTTGTCCGCGTGTTACTGAGCCGTGCGCCGAGGGCCGAACCCTCTCGACTCGCATGTCTTAAGCGGACTCCCATAGCGGTGGCCGCCGGCAGGATCAACCGGAGTTGAAACTGGCGGTCACTTCAAGGAGTTGGTGGGAAGCCAAACGTACGTCGTCGAGCGTCGGATCGGAGAGTTCACGGCGCAAGCCGGGTTTCTCCTCTCCCCACACTGTCGGCAGCCTCGGATCGGGTTGCTCACGAATCACAACCCTCGCCAGGAGAGCTGCCCAAGGCCTCGCCGTAACTGCCTTACAACTCGGTCTACGGCGGGACCGTATCCGTCGCATGGCGCCGTGGGCTATATTAGGCTTTCGGGGCGGTCTGGCCGGGGGTCCGGGCATCGCTCCTAGGCACCATCCCCGGGGATCCTCGACCAGCGTGCCTACGCGGATCGGTCCTCGAACCTAGCTCCCCTTACCAGCCGTGGCGGTGCGACGGAATCCAAGAGAGGCTTCTCTACGCGGCCCCCGCCAGACTATAGACCTTCCACCCCAGCACGACGGCGAGCACGATGAAGAGAAGGATGCTGATTAGACCTAGGAGGGGAAGCGGGAAGAGGACGATGAGGACACCCAGAATTACGGTCAACCACGCGAAGCCCTCTGAGTAGGCCGGATTTGCCCTCATGGCGAGGCCGAAGGCGGCGAAAGTAAGCCCGAGGAATAGGAACGACATGACGTTGACGGCGGCAACGAGACTCTGCACGGCTGCGTACGTCGCGACCACAACGGCCCTGTCCGCGGGAAAGTCTTCGAGAACCACGGAGAAGATGTGCGTCGACTGGAGATTGCCCTGAAAGCCAAGGATGGCCAGGATGACCGCAAGGACGCCCGATCCGAGCCCAATGCGGGCAAAAACGCGGCTCGGTTCCCGAAGGCTCCAGTAGAAGGCAGCGAGAAAGGGAAGGAGCAGAAGAAGCGCGACCACCTGGATGCTGAAACCTGCCCTCAGGATGGTGCCGTTCTCGGGGAAGCGCTCGAGGTCCGTCGCAAGATCGGGAGGGAACGTAAAAGATGGCATTGCTGCCACGAAGGTAATGATAGCAGCAACCACGAGGACCCCGGTCAAGATTCCGGCCAACCCCCCGACCCGCAGTACGCTGCTTTGGACCTCCCCCCCAGATTCCATGCCACGGGGAGTCGTCCGAGACCTATTAATGCCTTAGCATGGCATGTCCTCTGCTATCAGAGACCGAGGGATAAGTCGCAACGCAGGACTGAGGACTTAGGTATGCGCGCGCGGCCGGGTGAGCTCCCTAATCCAGCTCGAGGGCGTTGACCTTGGTGGCCATGTTGAAGTCTCGCTCGGTCAAGCCGCCCGCGTCGTGGGTGGTGTACTTTAGCGTGACCGATCGCCAGACGTTGGACAGGTCGGGATGGTGGTCCGCCTCCTCCGCCAGCTCCGCCACCCGGTTGATGAACTCGATGGCCTTCATGAAGCGGGGAAACTTGAAGGTCCGTTGGATGAAGCGGTCCTCCCGCGTCCATCCCTCCAGTTCGCCCAAGCGCGCCTTGATCTCCTCCTCCGAAAGCAGCCCCATAAACTCGCCATCTCACGATGGGGCCGCCTCCCTAAAAAGGGGACGGGGGAACCCTAGCGGACCCGCGCGGTCACGGTAAGGAAGAGCCCCGCACCTGCGAGGGCTGCGGCGAAGAGAAAGGAGGGGGCGAAGGAGCCCGTCATGTCCAAAAGGACGCCGGCCAGGAGGGGGGCGACGACGCCCCCGATCAGGCTAATCATGTTCATGAACGTGTAGGCGCTCCCGCGCAGCCGGTCGGGGAGGATCTCGGAGGCGAAGGCGTAGTAGACGCTGAAGGGGAGCTGAATGACAAAGCCGATGATGGGGAGCAGTAGGAACGCCCAGGGCAGGGCCAGGGGAGAGAGCCAGATCAGGCTGAGAGGGACCATCGGGAGGAACGAGTACAACAGGATACGCCGCTTGTCCCCCGCGAAGCGGGTCTCGGCCCATCGGCCTCCCAAGGGGCGGGAGAGAATGCCGAAGGCGGGCACCAGAGCCGCCAAGGCCCCACCCACCGCGAGGCTCACCCCGCCAACCTGCGTCAAGAAGGTGGGCATCCACGACGTGAACAGGATGTACAGGGCGTACGTCGTCACGAAGGCGAGCCCGAGACGCCAGAGCTCTGGGCTCCGGAAGGCGGCGGCGTAGGCCCGGAAGGGGAGCATGGGTCCCCGGTCTCGAGCCACATCTCGGGTACTCCACCAGAGGACCGGCAGAAGGAGGAGGATAGGGAGGGTGTAGGCGATGAAGATGGTGAACAACCCGAGGACGTCGGCGAGGAGGGGCGTCACGAAGGTGCCCAGCGCATACCCAGCGGGTGGGGCGGAGAGGTACACGCCCAAGGCTCGGGTTCGGGCCTCCGGGTAAGCGTCACTAACGAGATTGGCGAGAGGGACGAAGATGAAGGGGACGAAGATGCCCGTGGCGAGCCGCGAGGCAAGGGCCACCTCGTACGCGGGCACGAGGAAGGCTGGGAGGCTCGCCAGATTCAGCCCGACGATGGCAATCCCGATGAGCTTGCGGTTGTCGAGCCGATCGATGAGGTAGGCCCCCGGCACCTGGGCCAGGAGTGCCGTCAGGAGGAGGGCCGACACCAGGGCGCCCGCCGCCGCGCTCCCGATGTCGTAGGCCTGGATCAGCTGTGTGAAAACCGGGGCCGGCGCGATCAGGACCCCGTTCAGGAAGGCGATGGAGACCCACGCCGCGACAGAAAAGAGGGTCCGCGCCATCGGGGTCGCCGGAAGAGCGCGGGCCCGCCTTATGAACTCCCTCCCGTCGGGGAGCGGTGCGCGGCCTGAGAACGAGCGAATAAGCGTTATAAGAAGCGCTGGGCCATGGGGACGCCCGGCCATGGCCAGCCGGGTGTACAAGGACTACAAGATCTACTCCTGTTTCGTCCTGAACCGACTGGTCTCCGAACTCGACATCGACCTCTACCAGGAGGGGCTGGAGGAGAAGCTGGATCCGATTCTCGAAAGGGAACAGCCGGGCCTCTCCAAGGAGGAGGTCAAGCACGAGATCCGATCGAACCATCACATGACGAACAAGGTCCTCGAGAACCTCCAGGAGGACGGTCTCGTCACGGTGGAGAAGCAGGACGGGCGCTACCGGGTCCGCATCACCAACGAGGGCGTCCTGTACCTCCGCAAGTACAACGCGTTTTACAAGGAGATCTACGAGGAGCAGATCCGGGACCACTACCGCTTCCGCGAGCTGCCCTTCTGGCTCCGCTAGGCGTACAGGGCCTCGGTGACGAAGGGGATGAAGTCGTAGGTCCCGTCCGGGGACTCGGTGATCAGCTCTAAGGAACAGCGGTAGTCGGTGCCGGCTCGCCGGTACGTCACGACTTCGTTGGTCAGCAGGTCGTACGCTTCGTCGCTCAGTGCCTTCGGCTCACCTGGCGGGGTCCACAGGGCGATGACGCGGGTCGGGGGCACCTTCAGCACCTGGCAGACGTCCTCCACCGCCCTCTTGAGGGCCTTCAAGTCCTTCGCCGTAGGGGCCTCCGTGAAGGCCTTGATGAAGATCGCGTAGCCGGTCTCTCCGAGCCCGAAGGGCCGCCATAGAGCCGAGGGCTGCCCTTGAATGAACCCATCGAAGGAGTAGACCAGGCCGGAGCGTCCCTTCAGGAGGGCCGGGGTCTGTACACGCCCCATCTGGGCCTGCTGCCGCACCTCGGGGTGACGCTCGGAGAAGTAGGTGAGGAGACGCTGGACTGCGTCCTTCCCCTTGGGGACGTGAACCACGGGGTCCTCCTCCCGCACGCTCCGGATCGCCCGATGGCGGAGGGCGTAGTAGCTGAAGAACCCCCGGAGATCCTTCATGAGGTTGAGGATCACGATCCCCAGGACGAAAAGGCCCGCCAAGAGGCCCCCCAGGAAGAACCCGGCGCCATGGGAGAGGGCGATGGCGATCCCCGTGAGGACGATGACGACGAACAGGAAGGTTCGGGAGGCGGGACCGTGGGACCACCGCAGGGCCAGAGCGGCGACGAAGAGGGTGGCCGTCAGGGCCAGAACCGAAAGGACGGCGAGGGGCCCTCCTGGCTCCGACAAGACGACGAGAAGCAAGAAGTCCACGAAGAGCCAGGCCATGATGAAGAGGCGGGAGTAGCCGATGGCTTTGTGGATCTTCGGGGCCTGCTCGTTCACCTCTTCCGCCAAGTCGAACACGGCGGCGATGGGGTTCTCGACGGCCCGTACGTCCCCCTTCTGCACGCGCCTTCCTCGTCCAGATCGGTATAAAAAGGCGTAGGAAACAATCCTCCGGAAGACTCCTGCTCGGGCTTATAAACGGCTTCAAGGGAAGCTGACCGTCGGTGACCCAACAATGCGTGCGATAAGCCTAGGTGTGGGCATCGCCCTGGCAGCCCTCCTTTTGAGCTCCTTGGGAGCGGGGTTTGCGGCGGCGTCGCCCACAGTGGTAGACCGCCATGTGCGGTTAGAGCTCGGAACAACCGAAGACTTCGGCGGCGGAGATTACGTCGCCCTCGACATGACCCAGAACGAAACACTTGCCTTCTTCGGCGTCGTCTACGGCACCGAGGAGGACCCGAACGCCATCATCCTGGTGTCGGCCTATGTGTCGTACCTGGGCGGCGCAGAGATCCGGGACGAGAACGGCGGGATCATGGGCATCGTGCCCATCCCGGTGGTCCGGATCTATGCACAGGGCCTCGGCCTGCTGCTCGAGTTCAACGACACGGGATTCCCGTCGAGTCAAGGTCGCATCGGCGCCGGCAACGGCGTCTTCGACTTTGCCAAGACGAGCGACTCCATGATGGACTTCGACATCACGGCCACGGAGCCGATCTACAAGGCCGTCAGCCTCGAGCGGGCCTGGGAGCGGTCCGAGGTCGTGGAGACCTCCACGGTCGGTGAGGAAAACGAGAAGTCGTGGACCTTCAGCCTGACCGCCCGGAACGTCACCTACGACAAGATCTGGGACCGCGAGCCCGGCATCTTCGACGACGGCTCCCGTCCGGGGACCGAGGAGGACGGGGTGATCGACGAGATCGCCTTCATCTTCCACGTGGGTGCCCGGGTGGACGAGGTGGGCGTCGAGGTGCCCTTCTACCGGGTGACCCTGGACGACAACAACACCATCGTCGACAGCGCGGAGGCGCAGCCCCGCCTCTACGAGGGCGTGTCCCTCTCGGCCGACTTCAAGTACGACCACTTGATCCGCGGCTGGGACTACACGGCCAAGTCGGAGACGTCCAAGCTCATGCTGGAGTCCCTCGTCATCTTCGGGACCTTCATCCCGGGGATGGTGAACGCGTGGCTCGACGCGCAGTTCGTTGAGGACTACGTGGAAGACGGCACGGGCGTCGCGGAGCTGGAGACCTTCACGGGTGGTGCGGCGGACCTCGAGTCCAACGACGACATCCCCCCGGAGGCGACGATCCTCAGCAAGGATTCCATCACCTTCCGGGACAACTGGCGGAAGAACGGCGAGCTGACCTGGGTCAGCAACGTGACGGTGGATGAGGAAGAAACAGAAATGTACTTCCAACTCCACGCCGGCACGAACGGCCTCCGGATCGTGGATGAAGAGAACGCCGACAAGTTCCGGGGCGTGGCCCTCCTCGGAGGGTACATCTACCCGGCCGGTTCGGACATCTTCCACGACCCGAGCTACTCGGTCTCGGCCCTCCTGGTGGACATCCAGGCGGCGTTCAACCTGGGACCCCTGGCCATGCTGGCCATGGCGACGGTGGCGACCCTCACCCTCCTGGGTGTGGCGATCCACCTGCGCCGACGGTCCAAGCGCCGACGGATCCCTCCGGCCTACGGGAAGTTCCAGTGAACTTCCCCCCTTCCCCTTTTCTTCTTTTTTCTCTCTTCATTTGACCTTCTCAGCGATAGCTCCACCACTAGAGGGGCGCGCACTTCCACGCGTGGTTCGCCATTCCGTAGCCGTCGGGTCGCTCCGCCCAGAACTCGAACTCGTAGCTCCCCTTTGACCCGAGGCCGATCTCAACTTGGAAGCCGTACTGGGAGGAACCTCCTGTGGCAACGATGGAATCGGAGAATGGCACAGTTAGAGTCCACGCCGCGGGGTCGGGGTTCCCTTCGTCCGGTGTACGGACCATACCGTAATAGTACAGGACTCTCAGGGCGTCGCTGAAGGAGGCTAGGGGTCCGGCGGACGCGTTGGTTCCGGGGTCGATCAGGTCTGCATAGCCGACGGGATCCCGCTCTTCAATCTCGCGCAGGACCACGGACCAGTGGGCCCGAGCGCCCAGCATCGTCTCCAGGTGCTCGACGGTGGTCCCGATGGGGAATTGGGTCCCGTTCGGGGCCAGCAACGGTCCGTGCCATCCGACATAGTAGCTCAGGGTCTTGGAGGAGACCCGCGCCTCCGCCCCGCATTGTGCGTAGA
>JBHHWA010000036.1:0-7840 GCA_046756285.1 Thermoplasmata archaeon | reverse complement strand
GCTCCCAAGCCGTGAGCTTTGCCCCTTGTAGGCGGGGCCGGGTCTCGTCGACGAACACGAACACCTCGCGACCCGCCTCCTTCGCCGCGCGAATGGGTGCCAAGGCCGTCCCGTACCCTACGGTAGCCAGTGCGCCGGCGTTGCAGTGGGTCAGAACTCTGGCGCCGTCCTCGACGAGGGAGAGCCCGTGCTGACCCATGGTTCGGCATCGTTCCAGGCTGTCCTCCGCATACGCCTCCGCGGCCTCCACAAGATCGCGGCCTTCTCTCGAAGCCTCCAGCATGTGATCCACGGCGAAGAAGAGGTCGTGACCCGTAGGGCGGGTGGAACGAAGGTACGCCGCGACCTCCTCGAGGTCCCGCTCTTGGAGGAACGCCTGCGCCATCCCGTACGCCGCTGTCGCCCCGATGGCCGGGGCCCCCCGGACCACCATCTCCGCGATGGCGAAACCCACCTCCTTGGGGTCAGCCGCCTCGAAGACCTGATACTCCCCTGGCAGGAGACGCTGGTCGATGAGTTTGACCACGTCCCCCTCCATCCAAACGGTCCGCAGCTCCATGCCGTTCCCCCGTGCGTCCTCGGCCCGGGATCTGCGCTCAGCCCTTATTCAGAGAGCGGAGCAGCTGCCCGAGGCGGGGCGGCTCCAGGGCCTTCTTCATCTCCCTGGTGAGGGAGGCATAGTAGGCGATCTGTCCCTCGACCTGGACCATCTCCTCGAGCAGCAGGGCTTCTTCGTCGTCCAGATCCTCGATCGCCCGATGGAGGTCCTTTCGGCGCCGAACGGTCCGCCGGTAGTCGTCCCACATCCGCGTCGCGGTCATGGGCCCCTCCCCAACTGGAAGGGCGGAAGGAGGGCCTCCGCGTCCCGCTCCTCGGGGCGAAAGAGCGCGGCGGCCACGCGGGCGAGCCGTTCCCCTACCTTCTCGAGCTCCCTCTCCATCGCCCGCCGTTCACGCCGGATGGCGGCCAAGCGCTTCTGAATTTTGACCCGGCGGGAGCGCCATTTCTCGAGCTCTTCGAGGGCCGTAAGCACATTAGAAGAGTCCATGGCCCCCTCGTCTAACCGCTGGACGCTATAAAAGGCATGCGGGCTACTCGGAGGCGTCCAGCTCCACGCCCGTGGACTCCTTCATTGCCTCCCAGAGGCCCATCAGTCGCATCACGAAGTTCCAGAGGTCCTCCTCCTCCAAATCGAAGCCCACGAGGAGGTCGATGTCCTCGATCCGGCCGGAGGCGACCAGCTTCATGAGGGACTTCTCTTCCTCCAAGCTCTGGAGCTCTAGTTTGGCCGTGATCGTCTCGCCCTTCCGCTCCGAGGTAAGGTGGAGGGCATACCCCCTGTTCTCCAGAGCGTCCTGCACTTCCTTCATCGGGGAGTCCCGGGCACCCGTCTTGGCCATGGATTCTCTGGGCCATTCGAAGGCGGCCCCTTAAGGCTGCCGCTCGCGGATGCACGGCCAAAGAGATTTATCGCCAGGTCCGATTTCCAACCGCGGGCTCATGGTCTAGCGGTTATGACGTCGCTCTCACACAGCGAAGATCGCCGGTTCGAATCCGGCTGAGCCCACTCCGCGTTCATTCCTCCCCCCGCCCCGCCGTGAAGTATGCGACACCGGCACCGACCGCTCCCAGTGCGGGAGGAAGAAAGCCGCCCCCGACGAGAAGCAGGCCGACGGAGGCCAAGAGCAGCCAAAGGCCCCGGGCCATGCCCCCGACGGTGGCAGCCATCGCGGCGAGGGTGATCGCTGCGATGGCGAAGGTGACGATGCCAATGACGAGGAAGGTTGTGGGCAGGAGACTCATGGCCGGGAAACAATTGGCAGTCCCCGCCGGTGGACACTCGGGACCGGCAAAGGCATTGAAGACAATTCCCGGTGGGAATGCATGCCCTTGAAGCACCTCGCCGTAGCCGTGAAACCCTCCAAGGCCGGCCGCGAGAAAGCCTAGCCCCATCACCACAAAGAGCGCCTTTCGTCGCATCAGGAATCCTACGCTCTGTCGGCGGACCGGCGGTCGCCCGGGCGACGGGAAGGATGGGCAAGCATTAAAGACGCCGGGGGGCCGTCTCCACCTGGAGGAGCAACAGATGAAGCGGAATGCGAGCGCACGATGGATCGGAGGGCTCGAGGACGGGGCGGGTACATTCTCCACGGACAGCGGCGTGTTAAGAGGGGTCCCTTACACCTTCTCTACCCGCTTCAAAGGAGAACCGGGGACGAACCCCGAGGAGCTCGTGGCGGCGGCCCATGCGGGCTGCTTTTCCATGGCACTCTCCAGCGCTCTCGGCAACGCGGGGTTCTCCCCGGAAAACATCGAGACGGCGGCCACCCTGAATTTCGAGAAAACGGACGCGGGGTGGACGACGACCTCCATCAACCTCGATGTGGTTGCCAAGGTTCCGGGCGCGACGAGCGAGGCCTTTCTGAAGGCCGCCGAGGGGGCGAAGGAGACTTGTCCGATTTCCCGCCTCCTGAACACTGAGATCACGATGAACGCCGAGCTGGTGTAAGCGGGGACACGGGGCCGGCGACGATGGAGGCAGAGGACAGCCTGGAAACGGCAACGCTGGCCGGAGGGTGTTTCTGGTGCCTGCAGCCCCTCTTCCAGGAGCTTAGAGGCGTCCACAGTGCGGAGGTCGGCTACTCCGGCGGGACGGTGGCCAACCCCTCCTATCGGCAGGTCTGTACGGACACCACGGGCCACGCGGAGGCCGTTCAGATTCGTTTCGACCCGGAGATCATCTCCTTCCAGGGCCTCCTAAAGGTCTTCTTTTCCGTCCACGACCCCACGACTATGAACCGCCAGGGCCCCGATGTCGGAACCTCGTACCGATCGGCCATTTTCACCCATACGCCGGATCAGGAGGAGACAGCGAAGCAGGTCATCGCCGAGATCGACGGCGCCTCAGTCTGGGATGGGCCCATCGTCACTGAGGTCACCCCCGCCACGACGTTCTACCGAGCCGAGGAGTACCATCAAGATTACTACCAGAAGAATCCCACCCAGGGCTACTGCCGCGCCATCATCACCCCAAAAGTGGCCAAGTTCCGGAAGCAGTTCCAGGCAGACCTCAAGCGGTGAGGTGGAGCCGTCCGGTTCCCAACCTTGGGAACCACCTCTGGGAGAGATGTGACCACTTTATGCGCGTTTGTGGGGATGTCTACTTCGAGGAAGGTGAAAACATGGCTGGGACTGAAAGTGTGTGGAGCCGGCGCTTCTTCGGCGCCGCAATCGTCCAAGGGGGCCTGGTGTTCGTCACCATGGCAATCTTCCTGTGGCTTAACTTGACCGCAGAGCCTGGGCAGCAGCCCTCTCGAATCGTGGCGGGCGGAAGTGTCGGAACCTGGCTCCTGGTGGGCTTCACGGGATACTTGATCTTGGTCGTGGCAGTGGGACTGAGCGCGTTCTTCTACCACTACGTCGAAGTCCTTCGGGGGAGCCGGTACAAGGGCCTCAACACGTTGTTCGCTTGGGCGCACCTCCTCTTCCTGAACGTCGGAGCCATCGGGGCCACCTGGCTGATGATGTACGCGGGATACATTGGCGGCGTCCACCTCCTAACGTCGTCGACCCTACCTCCCGCGGTGTTCGGGGAGGTGCATGCCCTCATCGAGTGGACCATCTACCCCATCGCGGGATTCATCCTACTGGGCGCCCTCGGCGGCCTCCTGGGCGGCCTCGGGTACATTCGCGCCCACTTCGGCTGGGGCGTCCGCCAGGAGACCCCGATGGTGAGGGGGATCGAAGCCGGATAAGGGAGCCGGAAGGGCGAATCGGCGGCAGGGTTCTGGGGCTACCCGCAGAGCTGGAGCCGGATCCAGACCTCGTAGAGGGCGTCCCTTCTCCGGATGGTCCCCGGGCCCCATATGCCAACGGCTTCTTCGCTGAGCTCGAGCGTCGTACGCAGTTGAATTGCGAGCCTGCGCTCAATGGGGAGGACTGTGGGGGTGGCCACTCCGTAGTAAAACGCCGCGTTGACCTCCCCGAGGGCCCTGCGGTGTTCCCGATCGGCGCTGTCCATGGCCACTCGAAGGACGTCGGATGGGTTCTCGATGGGGGGCGGCTGGGTTTTCCCATCCGCCGCCGGCGACAGGAGGCGTAAGATGTGGAGCGTCAAGTCAGACCCCCTGTCCAAGAGGAGTTCGTCCCTCACGCCACGCGCTTCTACCATTGGTGCGCCCGTGTGACCAGGTACACGGAACGGGCGGGAAGCCCCAATCCTCGGCTCGGGGTCGTCCACCCCCGCCACGTCCCCGATTCTTCGGAGAGCGAACCGCACGAGGAAGCATCCGAGGCAGGCAAGGTGGTACCGCCCCTCCAACTCCCTCATGGCAAACCTTCTGTAAGAGGCAGGTCCAAAGAGGGGTTTCCCGAGCCGGATGTTAATCGCGTCGTGAAAGCCCTCCATCCATTCCGATAGGCGGGGGCGGCACCGTCGGCAGGGCCACCGCGTGGCTAGTTGATGTAGGAAAATCCAGGCCTGGGTCCCGAACCGAGCCCGCCACGGCTTCCGCTTCTCTCGCAGCTTGCCCACCCTCACTGGCCCTCACACCCGGCTTAGGACAATGGAAAGGAGGATGAGGCCGAGGCCAACGGCAGTGACGAAGGCCTCGGCGGTGTGTGCGGCTAGAGGGGTCCATCCCCGGAACTCAAACAGGATCCCCTCCAGGACGGCCCCAAGGGTGACCAGACCGAAGCCGAAGGCCAAGAGGATGTAGGTGCCTCGGTGGCCCGGGGCGCGGATGCTGAGGCGCAGGGCCCACAGCGTCACGAGGGCTCCCGCCGCGAAGACTCCGATCCGGAGCGTGATCAGTAGCCAATGGCTCGTCAAGATCCATCCTCCTTATGCGGCTCTCCCTCGAGGTGCGTGGGCGCGCGGGGGACCATCCCGCGTGGGCGAAGGAGAATAGCCAGAGTGGCAAGACCCAACAATATGAAGGTGGATTCGATGAGGTGGACGGCCGAGAGATCCCAGTCAAAGACCTCGAACAACAGGCCCTCCGCGAAGGTGCCTAGGGCGATGAAGAGGAAGGCGAGGGAGAGGGCCAGCATGAGAGCCACCCCAGTCCTCCGGTAAGCGAGAAATGCCAACAGTGAGATGCTGGTGCCAAGGATCAGGACCCCCACCTTCACAGCCACCAGAACCAGGTGTTCCACCATCAGAGCTCCTCCTGGAAGGATTGGAAGAGGCGGAAGGTGCGCTGGACAACATCTAGATTGGGGACGGCCGTGACGACGACCTCTCCGCCCTGGAAACTCACGTTCACCTCCCGGAACGCCGCCTTGTACATCTGGTACTTCTTCCCGTCGGCCGTGAGCACCGTCCGGGCGACCCCCAGCAGTCCGTCCTCCTCGAGATCATGGATGCGCCGGTAGGCGGAGGAGCTTGGGAGCTCCTCCTCCCGAATGAGATCCATGGCGGAACGGGGGCGAGAGCTCGTGGCGGTGAGAATGCGCCTGCTCTGCTCATCGGCCAAGGCGTGCAACAACGCGTTTTGAAGCCGACGGTCCTTGATAAGCATGGGAGCACATTCCCAACGCTGGGAGCCAGCCGGAGGAATCGTCCTCGCTTTTTATAGGATTGGAGGTGGAATTCTTCCCATGCGTGAAACGGAAGAACGCAAGGGGTTCGGGCGGAACGCGTGGCTTTTGGTAACGCTAATCGTCGTGGCAGCGGTGCTCGGCAGCGTTGCGGCGGTGTTGCTCTCCTCTGCTGCGCCTGTCGCCGACCAGAGGACCTTCAAGGTCGTGGCCCACCACTGGGGATTCGCGATCTTCGACGAGAACGGGAATGAGGTCCCTCGGATGGAAGTGGCCCGGGGGACGGAGGTGACCCTCGAGGTCATATCGGCCGCCGGCCTCGACCATCATGAACATCATGCGTTCATGGAGCGGACCATCGAGGCGTGGGCGGATAACCCGGCCTTTGGCGGCAAGACCGCGATGGAGCTCCACGAACTCATGGAGGAAGCCGAGGCCGCGGGACTGAACGACCACGTCATGACCATCCCCGCGTTCGGGGTGGTGGCCACGACGGACCACGAGTCACCAATACCCGTTGTCGTGACCTTCGTCGCAGGGGAGAACGGCACCTTCGACATCGTGTGTGCCGGCCTGTGTGGCTGGGGCCACCAGTACATGTCTCTAGAAGGCGGGCTGGTCGTAAGCTGATTCGATCCCTGGGGGATGGTGGCTCCTTCCCGGCCCCGTCCCCCGGGTTCTTTCGATGGTCCGAAGCGGCTTGCTCACTTCGCGTGACGCAGGGGTATACCATGGCTGCGGGGCGCAGGTTCAGTCCAGGGTGGCCTCATCGGAACTCCTGAACCAGGGCCTTCCCCTGCTCCTCAGAAAGACCGAGGGGTTGCTCCACGAGGGGCCCCTTCTGGAGCGCCGGCTCCTCCTCCTCGTAGGTCTCTTTCTCGACCTGGTAGAACAGGCCTATGGGAATGCGGTCCCCCCACTCGTGGGCCTTCGCGTACGCGGCAAGCAGATCCGACGTATCATGGTCTTCGTCCTCCAGCTTGTATACCCGCTCGCGGAAGTAGGGGTACGTGTTTACCTTGTTGTAGGTGACGCAGGGAGAGAAGACATCCACGAGTGCGAACCCCTTGTGCTTCAGTCCCCCCTCGATGAGCGTGGCCATCTGCTTGGGATCCCCCGAGAAGCCGCGCGAGATGTAGGACGCCCCGGCGCTCAAGGCCAGGGCGATGGGGTTCACCGGCCATTCGATCGAGCCCCACGGCGTGGACTTCGTGACATGGCCCCTTTCGCTCGTGGGTGACGCCTGCCCCGTGGTGAGCCCGTAGATCTCGTTGTTCATCACCACATACGTGAGGTCGAAGTTTCGCCGCATCGCGTGGATGAAGTGGCCGAGGCCGATGCCGTAGCCGTCTCCGTCGCCGCCGGTGGCGAGGACCGTGAGGTCCGGGTTGGCGAGCCGAATCCCCGTGGCCACAGGCATGACCCGCCCGTGGATGCCGTGGAAACCGTAGGACCGCAAGAAGTGGGGGAAGTTGGACGAACAGCCGATGCCGGAGACCACGACCAGGTCTTTGGGATCGAGTTGGATGGCCTGAATGGCCTTCAAGGTGGCATTCAGAACCCCGAAGTCGCCGCAACCCGGACACCACGTGACCTTCGTGTCCGACTTAATGACGTGGACCTCAACGGCCATGCAACACCTCCTGGGCCTTCTGCACGATCTCCCGTGGGTAGAACGGCTCCCCGTCGTACTTGAGGAGCTCGTGGTCCAGCCGGATCCCCGTCTCGGCCCGCAGCAGACGGTGGAATTGACCCGTGTAATTGCCCTCGACGATGAGAGTCTCGGAGGCCGCCTGCAAGGCACTCCGCGCCTCCTCGACGCGGAGCGGCCAGAGGTCAAAGAACTCCAGGGAGTTGGCGGAGATGCCGTCCCCTTTGAGAATCTCCAAGGCATCCCGCACCGCTGCCTGGGTGGACCCCCACGAGGCGATCGTCAGGTCCGCCTTCTTCGGCCCCCACAGCTCGGGAGGGTTCATCTCGTTCCGGGCGGTCTCTAGCTTCCGCATCCGCTTCTCCATCATGCGGGTGCGCGTATCGATGTGCTCGGGGATGCCGGCCAGCACGTCACTAATCAGCTCTCCCTTCTCGTCGTGCTCGTCGCTGCCGGCGACAAACATGAGACCGGATTGGCCCGGAACCGCCCGCGGCGAGATGCCGGACTCCGTGATCTCGTACCTCCGGTAGTCTTCCCCCCCGTCCTCGGCTACGAGACCCCGCACGATGGGCACCTGGAAGTCCGGGGGTTCCACCGTGCGCCACATCTCCCCGAGGTAGAGGTCGGTCATGATGAACACGGGGC
>JBHHWA010000035.1:0-7917 GCA_046756285.1 Thermoplasmata archaeon | reverse complement strand
CCTCGTCGCCAAGTTCCACGAAATCTGGGGGCGGATCGAGGAACACCTCGACGTGAACATCACCTCCGAAGTGGCGCTGAAGATGTTCCCCTCCCTCCTGATTTATGACATCCCCGACGGGACCCGGTCCACGCTGACCGTGCGTCGGGACGTGGACATCGGCATGGACGCCAGCCTCTACCTCCTTGCCCTGATTCACACGCTCAAGGGCCTGGGCGCGCGTCGAACGGCCCTCATGACCCACACGTCTTACAACCGCAAGCGGGGCCAGGAGGGCCTCGATCGGATCTTCGCCGTCATCGCCAAGGGCATGCGCGTGGCCCGGCGCTATACCGCGGCCCGGCACATCAACGTCCGATGGATCGGGATGAAGCCGGACTACGAGCTACGCCGTGCCCTCCTGGAGAGCTTCCCGCTTCGAGCGAAGCCTTCCTTTGAGGTCTTTCTGCTCATCGACTACGTCGAGGAACTCCTCGAGGATGAGACCTTGCGGGAGCAGCTTGAGGACCTGCCCGCGGTGGACGTCTGCATCCGGCACACCAAGCTCAACCTCTCCGGTGGAGGCTGGATTCCGGGCAAGATGCTGCACTCCGCGTTCCTCTATTCTCAGAACGGATCGTTGTTCACCAACTGGTCGTTCGACGAACTCGTGGCCATGTCGACGGTGGCCCTTCTCGCCAAGCTGTTCAACTCGGGAGAGGGTCTCGTCAAGATGTACGGCGACCTCGATGAGGTCAAGGCCAGGTACCAGCTCCGCGAGCTTCGCCTCTTCAACGAGCGCATCCAGTTGCGGCCGCATCCTACGAAGCTCTTCCTGTTCGGCTCGCCCGTCGGCCTCTACCAGGTCTACTACTGAGGGACGGGCATGTACGATCTCATCGTCGTCGGTGCGGGACCCGCCGGTGCGACGGCGGCCTATCTCGCTCGTCAAGCCGGCCTCACCACCGTCCTCGTCGACGGACGGGATCTGCCCCGGAAGAAGGTCTGCGGGGGTCTCATCACCGCCCATTGCACGTCCGAGATCCAGCGCATCTTCGGGAAGGATCTCCCTCCCGAGGTGCACCTCGATCCACCGGTCCTCACCGAACGGGTTGTGCCCCCGAGCGGCAGAGCAAACGGGTTCCACAACCCCGCCAACCACATTCGGAACGTCGATCGGTCGCGATTCGACTTCTGGCTGACTTCGCTCGCCGTGGAGGCGGGCGCGGACCTCCTCCCAGCCCACCGTCTCCGATCCTTCGAGGACAACGGGAAGGCGGTGATCCTTCATCTCGATGGCCCGGATGGGTCGGTCCTGGCGCGTGGTCGCTACATGATTGGCGCCGATGGGGTCTACAGCGCGTGCCGACGCGGGCTTCTCGGGTCGGGGAAGCAGCGCACGATCTCGGTGGTCCAGGAGTACTACCGCGGCCGAAGCCGCTTCGAGGATTCCTTCTACCTCCTCTTCCGGGGAGACATCTCCCCGATCTACGCCTACGTCGTGCCGAAGGACGGCTGCGCGATGATCGGCCTCGGGGTCCACCGGGAGCTGGGGCCCGTCGCCGATGTCGGCCTGGAGCGCTTCAAGGCGTGGCTCCATCGTGAGTTTGGCTTCGAAGCTAGGGACTTCGTGGGGCGGGAGGGGTGGTCGATCCCCTTCGGCGACGTTGCCTTCGGAAAGGGGCGCGTCGTTCTGGTGGGCGATGCGGGGGGGTTCTGCGAACCCTTCACGGGGGAGGGCATCTCCTTCGGGCTGGAGAGCGCGGAGGCGGCGGTGGCCTCCCTCCTCGTGGCCCAGCGTGACGGCGCTACCCTGGCGGAAGTCTACGAGGAGGCGGCGCGGCCCCTGGGGAGGAAGATGGAAGAGATCACGGCCTACGTCCTCTCGTTAACCGACGACGAGCGGGAGCGTCGGATCGGGGCGAAGCGGAAGAAGCTCGCTGGTCGATTCGAGCCCTTGGTTGCCGGATGAGACGTTCGTCGGCTGGGTGAGTCTCGGTCCCTGCATCCTGGGGTGGCGGTCCCGAGGCGCTCAGGCAAAGACGACCTTGCCCGTAAACAGGTCGTCCAAGGTCTCCTCCACCTCCTCCAACTCCTGGAGGAGGCCGCTCCAATCGGGCAGCACCGGCTCATTCGTGCGCTCGAACCGCTCCACCGCCTCCTTCATGGTGATCCAGAGCGTGTCCGTGTCCTCCCCCTCGATGATGGTGGCCAGGTAGCTGTGACGGCCCTGCTCGATGAGAATCTTCACGTCCCCGTGCTCGATGCGTCGGAGGGACTTGCCCAGGAGCGCGGGAAAGGAGGTTCGCATGAAGGTCTGGATGGCGTCCAGCGTGGCCCCGAAGATGTCGTCGTCCACGGCGCGGTCCTCGAAGGTCGTCCGAGAGGCGATGAGGGTTCCGTTCTCGTAAATGAGGTAGACACCCATGACCTCGTAGCGGGTGCTCTTCCACTTCCGCATGACGCTGGAGATCCGGTCCCGCGTTACTGGAACCAGCACATACAGACTGACGATACCCGGTAGCATGAGGGTCGTGGAGAAAATGGGCATGAGCTGAAGCCCCGCCATGTGGTATACGGCGTTCGTCCCGAATCCCAGAACGAGGGCGGCGAGATAGGAGTTGAGGATGCCCAACATTCCCCGCCCCAGGAACTCGCTGTTTCGTCGAACGACCACATAGGTCCGGTAAGTGTACCAGATGCCCGCCGAGGTGTAGGCGAGGATGTACGCGAGCCAGACCAGGAAAAGTGTAGGCTCAAAGATGGCCGTCCATCCCCAGGGGACGCCTCCCTGGGCCCCAATCACGAGACCGCCCCAAACTAATCCCAACGCTCCCAAGAAGGGGAGGGCGAGGAAGGCGTCGATCCGGTGGGGCCTGGTGAGGAAGAGCTTCGTGAAGAGGAAGAACAGGTAGGCGGCCACTGTCACGAAGCTGACGGAAATCCGGGCGAGGAGGAAGGCGGCGGTCGCCTCCCCCGCTCCGAAGAAGAGCCAGTCGGACACGGCGTACCCCGCCCACGAGAAGGACCCAACGACGAAGGCGATCTCGGTGAGGGTCCGGATCCTCCTCCTGTACAGCTGGAAGAAGCCGATGCTCGCCCAAACGACAAAGGTGGCGAGGGGGAGCTGCGTGAGGACGTCGAAGACCATGCAGGTGGACCTTCTCTCGGACCGACCACGGGTCCGAGCACAACAGACTCTTCCTCGTGCGGATATTCAATCTTTCGATGCCAGTTGGAGCCGTTGATAACGAGTCGCAAGGGACACGGGGCCGACGCGAGTCAGGAGACCTGCTTCAACTGACTCCTGTAGAGGGAGACAATTTCGGCCACGGAGGTCGCCTCCCGGGCTCCCTTGTCATCCCGCCAACGTCCCGTGAACCGGGGGAATCGGATGGCGAGACCGGCTTCAGGACGGATGGCCCCGAACCCCGCCGTATGCATGGGGCTGAGGGTGATCTCCGCCCCCAGGACCTCCATCACCACCGCGGGCTCAAACCAGCGGTCCGCCTCGAGTTGGGAGTCGACCCGAGGGTCCTTCTGGTCCCGCGCGAAGTCCCGCAGGCGGTCCGGCAGCGCGAAGAGGGTAGCATCGTCGAACCCGCTCCCGAGCTTGCAGACGGTCTTGAAGGCGTCCTCCTCCGGCTCGTAGGCCGCCATGAGGAGGGCCCCATAGGTTCCCGCACGCCTCCCTCGGCCGGCGAAGCTTCCCACGATGACCAGGTCGACGGTGTCGGCCAACTCCGACCGGTAGTCCCGTTTGTACTTGATCCACTGCCACCCGCGGGACCCCGCCTCGTACGGCGATGCGAGATCCTTGGCAATGAGTCCCTCGCCCCCCTCGTTGATAACCTCCTCGAAGAATCGGCTCGCCTCCTCCTGGTCGTCCGTCACGATCTGCTCGGCGAGCCGCACCCGCTCCGTCTCCTGGATGGCACGTCCGAGGGCCGCCCGTCGGTCCGCGTAGGTTCGCTCCAGCAACTCCTCCCCGTCCAGGTAGAGGCAGTCGAAGACGAGGAGGGCCACCGGGATCTCCTGGATGGCCTCCTGGACCCCGTACTTGCGGCGCCGATGGGAGACCTCCTGGAAGGGGAGGAATCCCCCCGTGTTCATGTCGACGGGCACCGCCTCGGCGTCCAAAATGGCGTTCCGGCCGCGGAAGGCGTCCCGGAGGCCCTCCACGATGTCCGGGAACTGCGGCGTGAGGACGTCGAGGCGCCGGGAGTACAACACGACCGCGTCCGGATCGATGTGGGCCTGGATCCGCAGTCCGTCGTACTTGAACTCCAGCGCGCTCCGCCCCAGCTTCTCCATGACCCCCTCCAGGCTCGGAAGCCGCTCCGCGAGCATCGACCGGACCGGAACCCCGACCCGAAGGTGGATCTCCCCGAGGCCCGGAAGCCCCTCCTCCGCGAGGACCTCCGCCACGCGCCCCAGGTCCGAGGACACGTTGTACGCCCGCTCCACCGCCGGTTTGTCCTCGCGGGTGGCGAAGGCGCGCGCAAGAGCCTCGACGAGGGTCATGTCTGCGACCCCCAACCGCATCTTCCCGACCACGACCCGGAGGATGTAGCGTGCCTCCACGGGCGTGGCGTCGTTGAGGAGGTCGGCGAGGAGCCTGATCTTCTCCTCCTGGGAGCCGGTGCCCGCCGCCTGGGCGATGCCCAAGAGGTTGCCATGGACCTTCTCCACCGTCAGGGGTGTGGAGGTCAGGGTCCCCTGCCTCTTCTCCTTCAGGACACGCTCCGCCACCGTCCCCATGTCCCCCAGCTCCTTCCAGCGACTCTCGACGAGCGGCTGCGAGAGGCCGGTGGCGAAAGCCAGGGCGCGGATGACCAGCTTCTCCGCGAGCCCCATCTTCACGTCCTGAAACCCCGGAGCCAGGTCCCCCTGGGTGAGGTAGACGACCCGACCGATCACCTTGGCCGGCACCCGGCGGAGGAGGTCCGTGAGGGCATCGATCATCTCCAGGCGCTTCGTGGTCCCCTCGAGCCGCTCGTAGACCGCCACGAGGTCGGCGAACCTCATGCCGTCTCCTTGGTGAGGGCGGCCACGCGATCCACGACGGCCTCGCTGGCCCCCAGGTAGTTCCGGGGGTCCAAGGCCTTGTCGACCCCCTCCTCCCCCAGGGTGGAGGCGACGGACTCTTCCTCCAACAGCACCTCCCGCAAGGGTCGGGCCTCGGCCTTAGCCGTTCGCGAGAGGCGACGTGTCAACTCGTGCGCCTCCTGCCGATCTATCCCCTTCCGGGCGAGGGCCATCATGACCGCCTCGGTCATGACGAGTCCGCCGGTGGCCCGGAGGTTCTCCTCCATCCGCTCCGGGCGGACACGGAGGGTCTCGAACACCTCCGCGGCCTTGTGGACGATGTCATCCACGAGCACCGTCACGTGGGGAAGGATGAACCGCTCCGCGGCGGAGTTCGAGAGGTCCCGCTCGTGCCAGAGGACGACATTTTCGTAGGCGGGCCCGACGAATCCCCGGACGACGCGGGCCAGGCTGCTGATGTTCTCCGAGGTGATGGGGTTCTCCTTCTGCCCCATGGTGGAGCTGCCCACCTGCTTCTCCCCGAAGGCCTCCGCGACCTCCCCAATCTCGGTCCGCTGGAGGTTGCGGATCTCCGTGGCGAACCGCTCGAGGGACGCGGCGATGCCCGCGAGGACGGCCACGTACTCCGCGTACCGGTCGCGTCCGATGATCTGGGTGGAGGCCTCCTCCCCGGTCAGGCCGAGCATCGCCATGACCAGGTCCTGGAGCTCCGTCGCCGCCTCCCCAAACCCGGCCCCGGTCCCCACGGCCCCCGACATCTTCCCAACGAGCATCCGGGGCGTCGCCTCTCGGAGCCGCGCCAGGTGCCGGTGCACCTCCAGGGCGAAGACGGCCATCTTCATGCCGAAGGTGATGGGGACGGCCGCCTGGCCGTGGGTCCGGCCGACCATCACGGTTCCCTTGTGCTCCAACGCCAGGTTCACGAGGGCCGCCTGGAGACGCAGGAGGCCTGCGTCGAGGAGGGGAAGGGCCTCCTTGAACTGAAGCGCGACCGCCGTGTCGACAATGTCGCTGCTCGTGGCGCCCAGGTGGACGTACCGCCCGTAGTCCCCGCTGGCTTCGCTCAAGGCGAGCACGAGGGCCATGACGTCGTGTCGGATCTCTGCCTCGAGTTCGGCGACCCGCTCGGCCTTCACGAGACCCCCTTGGACGGCCGAGGCGATCGCCTTGGCGGCATCCCGGGGGATATTTCCGAGGGCCATGTGGGCTTCCGCCAGGGCCACTTCTACCTCTAGGAGCCGCTGGAGCCGTCTCTCCTCGGAGAAGATGGCCTTCATCTCTGGCCGGCCGTACCGGAAGTCGAGGGGGCAGAGCACGCCATCACCGAGTTTGGATGGCCCAGGGGACATTTAGGCTTTCTCGAGCGAAGTACGGAGGCGGGCTGTGAGCCTGCCAACGTCTTAATACCGAGATGACCGATTATGCGAGACGATGAAGGGGAAGAGGGTTTTCAACGTCCTCATGGAGCGAGACGAGGACGGGTTCTACGTCGCCACGGTCCCGGATCTTCCGGGCTGCCACACCCAAGCGCGCTCGCTGGACGAGCTCGAGCGGCGGGTGCGAGAGGCCGTCTTCCTCTACCTCGAGGCCTCCTCGGAGGAGATTCCACCGGAACTGGAGTTCGTTGGTCTCCAGCGTATCGCGGTAGACCTTCCATGAGCCTAAGGCCCTCCCTGCGCGGCGGGTTCTCAAGGCCCTGAAAGCCCTAGGTTTTGAGGCAACAAGGCAGAAGGGGAGCCACGTGTTTCTTCAACACGCCGATGGCCGGAGGACGGTGGTTCCAGTCCACAAAGGGGAGGAGATCGGAAGAGGACTCCTGAGGAAGATTATCCGGGATGCGAAGCTTTCCGTCGCAGAATTCTTGGAGTTCGTCTGACTTCGCGTCCATTCGGATCGCTCGGGAAGAAGTCGAGGAAGCTTCGATAAGGTCCCCGGCCCCACTGGGCAAGCAACTTGCACCTCGCTGGGAATGATCTCCTCCAGGATGCGCGGAGTTATCCCGCGGTTTCGGCCTCCAGCGGCCCCTTCACGCGGATCCGGAAGCCACAGTAGTCGTCCCCGTCGACCTCGCATCGGCCCTCCTCGACCTCGACCCGGAGCCCCTTAGCGGCCAGCACGCCCACGTAGTTTCCTTCCCTCGCGGCGCAGAACTCCTTGATGGGGAGCATGTCAGCCTGTCGGATCTCCACCCCGTCGGCGTGGGGCACCACGTCGAACGTCCGAAGTTGAAGTAGTGACCGTGGGCCAGGGGGGCCCGCTCGAAGAGCGCGGTAACGCCCACGTTCCGGTCCGCGAGAAACCGCTGCATGAAGGGGAGGTGGTCAGTTGTACGATTTGTTACCAATGATATATATTATATACTACGTATCCCATCCCGCCTCCGGAGGTCACTCCGTGAAGGTGGGGTCGAAGGTGCATGTCCGCTGGGGGTCGAACGTCATGGCGCTTCCTGCGGGAGCCTGTCCCGGAGTGATCGCATGAGGCGACGGATCCTTCGCGTCTTCGCGACTCTGGGAGTCGTCGTCCTGGCGACGATTCTGTTCCAGGCCCCGCAGGCCGCGGCCTTCGCGCCGGCCGACGCGGACGGTGACGGGCTGAGCGACGCCCAGGAGTTGGGGACCTGGTATCGGCAGACCGCTTCGGTGGAAGGGCTTCCCACGGCCATCCCCAATAACGGCAGGGGTGTCCTAGGGTTCTCGCTCGAGCGGCCGCTGTGGAGGGGGACTGCCACGCAGGCTCTCCTCCGGCTGGAGATGAGTCACGCAGCCCACACCAATCTGGTCGCGGCCGTGGGCTTGTGGGACGGCGCGTCGTGGGACGACCGGTTGGTCTGGAGTCCCGGTGCCTTCTCCGGTTCGGACATCTGGGACACCGCACAGGTAGGGCACC
>JBHHWA010000034.1:0-7932 GCA_046756285.1 Thermoplasmata archaeon | reverse complement strand
TCCAGCTTCTGGCGCTTCTCCAAGGGAAGCGCGTAGTACTCCTCATCGGCGTCCTGGCTTCCCCAAAACCCATCCTTGGGGTCCCGGAGGCTGGCCTCCAGGTACCGGAGGACGTCCTCGGCGACTTCTCGGTAGGCCTCCTTCCCCAAGACGGCATAGGCGTGAAGGTAGTTCCGCAGCAGCCCGACGTTGACGTCCAGCATCTTCTCGAAGTGGGGCTCGCTCCAGTCGCGGGTGACGGAGTACCGAAAGAAGCCCCCCTCGACGGAGTCGTACATCCCGCCGCCGGCCATCCCGTCAAGGCTCTTCTCCACCAGCTTTCGGAAGTAATCATTCCCCGAGGCCTGGTAGTGGTAGAGCGCCAGGTCGAGGACATCCGGCTGGGGGAACTTGGGCGCCCCGCCGAATCCGCCATACATCTCGTCGTACTGCTGGAGGAGGTGGCCCAAGGTCTCCTCGTAGATTTCCTCGCTCAGGCCCCCCTGCGGCGCCTCCACGTCCACCTCCGGGGGCCGCCGATGGGTGTGGTCCACCGCGCCGCCCGTCTTCTCGAAGTGGGTCTTGATCTGCACCAGGGCCCGCTTCATCTGGTCCGGTGGGATGTAGGTCCCCCCGGAGATGATCTCCCCCTCCCCGTTGAGGAAGGCCGTGGTGGGATACCCTCCGAAGTTGTACCGCTCTCGGATGTCCGGCCGTCGATCGATATCGACGCGGATGGGGACGAAGTCGTCGTTGATGAGCTGGATGATCTCGTCGTCGGCGTACGACGTCTCGTCCATCACGTGGCACCAGTGACACCAGACGGCGGAGAGATCCAGGAGGATCGGCTTCCCCTCTGCCTTGGCCTCCTTAAAAGCGGCCTCGCCCCACTCTTCCCAGCGGATGTCCGTGTGGGAGCCCATCGATCGTTAATGGCCGAGGCGGCGATATGAAGGTTTGGAGGCACGAGCCAGCGCAGCGGCGGGGGAACGGTTCGGATTGGACTACTCCGTTCCCGCCCTCGCCTGTCGGATGGCGCCTGCGAGGAACACGACCCCCCCGCCCACCAGGCCGATGGCGAGGGGGATGCCACCACTCAGGCCCGCGAGGTTGACCGTGACGAAGTTCAGGCTAATCCCGACCAGAAGCCCACCGACCAAGGCAGTGATGACACCCAGAAGCCGGTTGAAGAAGAGGTACACAAGCACGGCACCTAAGAGGAAGCCGATGAAGGCGAAGACGAGCTCGCCGGATGTAATCACTCCTTGCTCCGTCGAGCCTCCTAAGAGAATGTACGTGACGCTGCCCACGACGATGCCTGCGGCCAGGGAGATGGCGGCCCGAACAACCCACCCAAACAGGACCAGACCCACGATGGCTCCGACAATCCCGAAGATCAGCGGGAAGAGGGCTCCACCCAAGAGACTCCCTCCCAGGAATCCGAAGACGCCACCAATCACCAAGCCGAGAACGGCCATGAAGATTCGTACGAGGCTGGCACCGAAGAAGGCGAGAATCAGCCCTGCGACGATCAAGACCACGCCGACGAGGATGGCAATCAGGGGGTCGACCAGCGCCATGGTCCCGCCATGATGCGAGTCGGGCACTTAAGTCGAACGGTCCGCCGTAGGCGAGTACATGGGGGCGCTTTGTCTCTTAGCCAAAGAAAAGCACCGCGGCCTGACGGACGAGGTCGATGAAGACGAACACGAAGAGCCCCGTAGCGACGGTCCCGATGATAGCTACCCATAGGGAGAGAGAGTAGGGGGCCGGCGCCTTGACAGGCTCCTCCGGACCCTCGAGGATGTACATGTGCTTGATCACGCGGGCGTAGTAGAACAAGGACAGGGCGCTGTTGAGGACCCCGGCCACGGCCAAGGATATCATCCACTCCGTCCCGGCCTGCAGGCCGGCCTGCACGGCGGCCCAGAACAGGATGAACTTGCTCACGAAGCCGCCCAGCGGGGGAATGCCCGCCAGCGAGAGGAGCAGAATCATCATCCCGAAGGCGAGGAGGGGCATCCGCTTCGCCAACCCGCTGTAGTCGTCCAAGCGCTCCCCAATCAGCAGGGTCGCCGTCATCGCGACGAAGATGAAGGCCCCTCCTTGCATGAACACGTAGACGAGGAGGTGGTAGAGCCCTCCAGCCAGGCCGAAGGCCGCGATGGTCGGGTCGGAGTGGCTCCCCACGACGACGGCGATGAGGACGTAGCCGGCGTGGGCGATGCTGGAATAGGCGAGCATCCGCTTCACGCTCTTCTGGGGGAGGGCGGCCACGTTCCCCAGCGTCATGGTCGCGATGGCCAGGATCCCCAAGGCCAGGGTCCACTGTCCGGCGGTCCCCACGAGGGCGATGAGAAAGATCTTGAACAGGGCCGCGAACCCCATGATCTTGGAGGATGTGCTGAGGAACGTGGTGACCGTGGTGGGAGCCCCGTCATACACGTCCGGGACCCACATGTGGAAGGGGACCGTCGCCACCTTGAACCCGAACCCCGCAATCAGCAGCACCAGCCCTAGGACGATTACCGGCTCGAATTGCGCGAGGCCTAGGGGCATGGCGGTGCCAAGGAACCGGAGATCGGTGACGGAGGGCGCGCCGGCTTGGGGCGGAAGCTGGGTCGCCACGTGGGCGCTCACCCCGTAAATCAACGAAATCCCAAACAGGATAATTGCCGAGCTCACGACGCCGATGATGAAGAATTTCATCGCAGCCTCGGTGCCACGCTTGTCGTGCTTCCGGAAGGCCGCCAAGGCAAACGTGGCGAGACTCGCCATCTCGAAGGCCAGGAAGAGCACGAACAGGTCCGTCGCGGCCGCAACCAGGAGCATGCCCACGAGGGCAATGAGGAGGAGCCCGTAGTATTCCCCAACGTTCCGGTCGGTCTTTTGCACGAAGGACCGCGAGGCCATGACGATGATGACGCCCGCAAGCAGGAGGGCGACCCAGAAGAACAATACAAAGGGGGTTACCTCCAGCAACAGCCCGGGGAGCTGTTGCGACACCGGGGCCTCCCAGAGGACGAGACCGAGCGCCTCCAGCAGGCCCAGACCCGCCATGTCCAGGCTGAGGAAGAGGGCGATAAGGAGGCCCACAAGGGCCACATCGGACAACCGCCGCCGACGGCGGACGCCGAAGGTGAGGGCGATGAGGAGGAACCCGAAGAGGGTGGCAACGATGACCGGGAGGAGCACGAGCCACTCGGTCAATCAGGCACCTCCGAAGGCCTGGAGGAAGGCGGTCGTAAACGTGTTGAACAGGTCCATAAGCGGGGCCGGGAAAATTCCGAAGAGGGCGAAGAGGCCCGCCAAGACCACCAGCGGGAGGACTTCGTAGAGGGCGATGTCCCGCGGCTCTCCTAGGGACTCTCGAAACGGCCCGTGCACCGACCGCTGGACCGCCCATAGGTAATACGCAGCGGTAAGGACCACCGTAATGACCGGGAGGAGGACCCAGAGCCCGAAGGCCTCGTACGTCCCCAGGAAGACGGTGAATTCGGCCACGAAGCCCACAAGACCCGGCAGGCCCAGGGAGGCCAGGAAGGCAAGGATCAGGAGCCCGGAGAGCAGGGGCATGCGGTTCATGATCCCCCCGAGCTCGGAGATGTTGCGCGTGCCCAGACGGTGGAGGACGCTGCCCGCGAGCATGAAGAGGGCCGCCGAGATGAGCCCGTGGGCAAACATCTGGAAGATGGCACCGCTGATTCCCATGACACCCGCTGCGCCGTTGTTGAACGCGAACATGGAGGCGCCGATGCCGAGCATGACGATGCCCATGTGGCTGATACTCGAGTTCGCCACCAGTCGTTTCAGGTCGTCCTGGGCGAGGGAGACGATGGCCCCGTAGAGGATGCTGATCGTCCCGATGACGGCGAACACCCAGAACAGCTCGGTGGACGCCTCGGGGATCATTTGCACGTTCACCCGGATGAGCCCGTACCCTCCCATCTTCAGCAGGACGCCGGCCAAGAGCACGGACCCGGCCGTGGGGGCCTCCACGTGGGCATCCGGCAGCCAAGTATGCAGCGGGAACATGGGCAGCTTCGTTCCGAACCCGATGAGCAGGGCCACGAAGAGCAGGTTCTGGACGACGCCGATGGGAATGGGGCCGGTCTCGATGATGGCAATCATGTTGAAGGAGTCGACCCCACCTCCCATGTAGAAGTAGAACACGAAGATGCCCAGCAGGACGAGCAGGCTGGCCGCCTGGGTATAGAGGAAGAACTTGATGGAGGCGTAGCGTTTCCGCGGCCCGCCCCAGATGGCGATGAGGAAGTACATGGGGACGAGCTGGAGCTCCCAGAAGACGAAGAACAGGAAGAAGTCCAGCGCCATGAAGACGCCCAACATCGTGGTCTCCATCACCAGCAAGAGGGCGTAGAACTCCGGCACCCGCTTCTTTTCGTCCCAGGAGAAGATCATGGAGAGGGGGACCAAGATACTCGTGAGCAGGACCAGGGAGAACGATAGCTCGTCGATCCCGAGGCGGTAGAAGACGTTGATCTGGGGAATCCATGACGCCTCCTCGAACGCACGGTAACGGCCCTGAATGGGATCGAGGGCTAGCGGCACGAGGTCGGGTCGAAGGAACCCGATTAACAGGTACACGGCAATGGCCAGGGGGACGAGGGAGGCGATGAGGGCCCCCAGCCGCGCTACCGCGTCACGACGAGCGAAGAGGTACACGAGGATGGCCGCGACGGCGGGCGCGAAGAGGGCAAGGCTGAGAATGGGAAACCCTGCCACGTCAACCCCCTCCGAGGGCCGCCACGAGGGATCGTTCGATGTCGATGCTGAACTCTGAAATCAGGCCCAGCCAGAGGGCAGGGAGGACCGCCGTGAGGAAGATGAAGAAGACGACGACGGCCATGGGGACGTACTCCGACGCCCGCAGATCCCGGACTTTCCCTAAGTTGGGGCTGAAGCGCCCGAGGAGCACGCGGTGCATGGTCCACAGATAATACGCTGCCGTGAGAGCGACCGCGAGGAGGGGGATGAACACGAGTTTCTTCGTCTCCCCCGGCAGGCCTTCGTAGGCACCCGTGAAGACCATGAACTCGCTGATGAAGCTGTTTAACCCAGGCAGGCCGAGGGAGGCCAGGAAGCTGATAATGATGAGGAAAGCGAAGATCGGCATCTTGCTGCCCAACCCCCGCAGGTAGGGAATCTCCCGGCTCCCCGTCGCGTGCTTCACCGAGCCGGCGAGCATGAAGAGGACGGCGGTGATGAGGCCGTGGTTAAAAAGCTGGAAGATGGCCCCTGAAATCCCGATGGCGGTGATGGTCGAGGCCCCGAGGAGGACGAACCCCATGTGGCCGATGCTCGAGTAGGCGATGAGCCGTTTCAGATCAACCTGGACCAAACAGACCAAGGAGGCGTAGATCATGCTGACGGTCCCAAGGACGGCAATCAGCCACCAGAGGTCCGCCGCGGCCAGCGGGAGCATGGAGTAGGAGACGCGGAAGATGCCGTAGCCACCCATCTTCAGCAAGACGCCGGCCAGGATGACCGAGCCCGCCGTCGGTGCTTCCACGTGGGCGTCGGGAAGCCAGGTGTGGAAGGGCACCATGGGCAGCTTCACGCCGAATCCGAACAGGAAGGCAAGGAAGATCGGAACTTGGGTCGCTAGGGGGATGACGGGGGCCAGCCGGGCGATGTCGATCATGTTCAGGGTCCCGGTCTGGAAGGCGAGGGCGAAGATGCCCAGGAACATGACGAAGCCGCCCACGTGCGTGTAGATCAGGAATTTGATGGCGGCATGGTGCTTGTTTGGCCCGCCCCAAATCCCGATGAGGAAGTACATCGGGATGAGGACCAGTTCCCAGAAGATGGCGAACATCAGGAAGTCGAGCGAAATGAACACCCCGATGAGGGCGAGACTGATGACCTGGAGGAGGGCGTAGTACGCCTTTGGCTTGAATTCGCTCTCCATGGGGTAGAGGACCGCGACTAGCAGCAGCAGGGCGGCGAGGAAGACCAAGGGGATCGAGAGCCCGTCGACTCCTACCCGATACTGGACGGAGAAACCAAAGACATCGAACCACGTGTACTCCTCAAAGGCGCCATACGCCCCCGAGGGATCCGTGGGGAGGCCCAGGTCGAAGCCTGGTGCCACGAAGTGAAGCAGGAGCAAAAAGGCAAAGCCTAGGGTGAGACCCGAGAAAACCGCCGCCACGGTTCGCGCCTTCGCTTGGTTCCACCGCCCAAGGAGGGTCACTGCCGCCCCGATGCCCGGGAGCGCCAGGATGATGGTCAGGAGAGGGATCGCGACCAATCAGGGCACCCCCAGAAGCGGGAAGACGATCTGGATGAGGAAGAGGACGACGGCGGCCCCGATGACGATGATCCCGACGTAGTTCTGCACCTGGCCCGTCTGTCCGCGCCGCAGGCTCCAACCGGCCCGGAAGGTGCGGAGGCTGATGCTATTGACCACGCCATCGATCGCGCGGCGATCCACCAGGTCGGTTCCGCGGGCCGCCCAGAGCGTCAGCCGCGCAACGAGGTTGACGGCCCCATCAACGATCGTCCGGTCAAACCAATCGCTGAGCCGGGCGATGCCGTAGACCACCTGTTGGCCGACGGAGTCGTAGGCGTCGTCGATGTAGTAGCGCCGCTGCAGGAGGGTGTGTACGGCCTTCCGCCCGGGACCGGCCGTCAGGGAGTCCGGCGAAATCACGCCCATCCGGTAGATGAGCATGGCCCATCCCAGGCCGGCGGCGACGCCGAGGAGGGAGATGTACGTGAGGAAACTACTGGGCCCCGCGAAGGTCTTGATCAGGATGTCCAACGGGGCGGTGAACTCGGCGTGGGCTCCGGCGACCAGCGGGAAGATGAGGTTCCCAAAACCTCCCAGGGGAAAGATCACGAGGCCAGACCCGACCGCGAAGACGGCGAGGATCACGAGAGGACCGGTCATCACGCTGGGCGACTCGTGCGGCTCCTTCTCCCATCGCGGCTCCCCCCGGAAGGTCATGAACCACAGCCGGAACATGTAGAAGGCCGTCATGAAGACGGTCAAGATCCCGAGGAGCCACATCCATAGGAGCAGCGGGTTCCCGCCGGAGGCCGCGAAGGTCGCGGCCAGGATCTCATCCTTGCTCCAGAATCCGCTTAACGGCGGGATCCCGGCGATGGACAGGGCCGCGATGAGCATGGTGAAGGAGGTGATGCGCATCCGCTTGTGGAGGCCTCCCATCTTGCGCATGTCGTTGGTGGCCAACGTGTGGATGACACTCCCGGCGCCGAGGAAGAGGAGGGCCTTGAAGAAGGCGTGATTGGCGAGGTGGAAGATGGCGGCGGCGTATCCCTCCTGGGCCCCTTCCAAGCCCACGTTCAGGGCGTACGCTGCCGCCCCCAGCCCGAGGAACATGTAGCCCAGCTGGGAGATGGTGGAGAACGCCAACACGCGTTTGATGTCGTAGTTGGCCAGCGCCATCGTCGCGGCGAAGAAAGCCGTGAAGCCGCCGATGAACGCGATGAAGAGGGCGGCATCGGCGTTGGTGACCACCAACGGGATGGTCCGCGCGGTGAGGTAGACCCCGGCCTTGACCATGGTGGCGGCGTGGATGAGGGCGCTCACCGTGGTAGGACCCTCCATGGCATCCGGCAGCCATGCGTGGAGGGGGAACTGGGCGCTCTTCCCGATGGCCCCCGCGAAGAAGAGGAGGGGAACGACGAGGGTCAGGCGCAGCGGCAGGCCGGGCGCGAGGGCGCTCACCTCGAGGATGTTGAACGTCCCAAAGATGACGAACACCGCAATGACACCGACGAGGAACAGGACGTCCCCCACGCGGGTGACCAGGAAGGCCTTCTTCGCCGCCGAGGCGGCCTCCGGCTTGTGATACCAGAACCCGATAAGGAGGTACGAACAGAGGCCCATGATTTCCCAGAAGATGAGGAGTTGGAGGAAGTTGTTCGCCGCGACGGCCCCCAGCATCCCCGAGACGAAGAGGG
>JBHHWA010000033.1:0-7999 GCA_046756285.1 Thermoplasmata archaeon | reverse complement strand
ACGAGGCGATGAACATGGTCGTCCTGGGTTTCCTGGAGATTTTCACCAAGGAGCTCCCCATGGAGTACGCCGTGGAGTTCAATCGCCTCATCAAGATGGAGATTGAGGGCGACGTCGGGTAGGCCGACGGGCGTGTCCCGAACCGAGGTTTCATGGAGTTCGAGCTAGGGTACGCCACCGCGGAGCGCGTGGGAGAGCTCTCCAAGGAGCGCGGGGAGCCGGCGTGGCTCCGGAAGGACCGGGGCAAGGCGCTCGACGCCTTTGTCGCGATGCCCGTGGAACCCCTGCCTCTTTTCATCCGGCACACCGACCTGCGGGGCGTGAAGGTCGACGAGGCCGTTCCCGTGGACGGCGCGCGGGGTGAGGCGCCACCGCCGGTCTACGAGGGGGAAGACGAAGCGGCGGCCGCCTTCATGCGAGATGGCCGTCTTCACGAGGTCCGGATTACCGAGAAACTCCGGGACCGGGATTTCTTTCTCAACGAGGCCTCGGCCTTTCTTCGCGAACGGCCGAAAGTTGCGCGGGACCTGCTCGCCCGAACGGATTCACTCCCGAAGGACGACAAGTTCGGCATGATGAGCCGGGCCCTCTTCGCGTCCGCACTGGTCCTCTGGGTGCCCCCGCGGGTGGAGATTACACGCCCCATCCACCTTCAATGGTCCTTCTCCGAGCCCTCGGCCGCCTTGCATACCCGGACCCTCCTCCGTCTCGGGGCGGGGAGCCGGGTGTCGGTCATGGAGGAGTTTGTCTCCGACGGCTCCGCTCCCAGCAACGGAGCCCAGAGTCTGTTTGGAAACGCCATGGAGGTGGAACTGGAGGAGGGGGCGAGTCTCCACTACGTTGCCGTCGAGCGGTTTGCCGATCACGTCGTCTCTTTCCTCACCCGTCAGGCCACCGTCGGCCAGGGGGGAAGCTTCAACCAAGCCCTCGGGAGCTTCGGCGGTTTTCTCACGAAGTCGAGGGCGGACTGCCTGCTCGCAGGACAAGGCTCGCGGATCCGACAGGTCGAAGTGGTCTACGGGACCGGGGAGGAGCGGTTCGACAACACCAACTTTGTCATCCATCAAGGGCGCGACTCGGTGAGCGACCTCCTCTCCAAGGCCGTCATGCAGGAGCGTTCCCGCTCCGCCCTGAAGGGGGTCATCACCATCGAGGAGCAGGCTGGGAACGCCGACTCCTACCTGGGACAGTACTCGATGCTCCTCAGCCGCAAGTCCAAGTCTACGGCGATCCCGAGCCTCGAGATCAAGACGAACGACGTCCAGCGGGCGAAGCACGCGGCCTCGGTAGCCCAGCTCGACGAGGACCAGGTCTTTTACTTGATGAGTCGGGGCATCCCCCGGGACCGCGCCCGCCGCATGCTCGTGGAGGGCTTCCTGACGCCAATCGTGGAGCAGGTGGAGCTCCCCGACGCGCGGGCGCAGCTGTATGACCTCATCGACAAGAAGTGGAACGCGTAGGATGGCGGAACGGGCGCTCCTCGGCAAGCTCGACGACTTCGCAGAGGGCCGCATCCACGGGGTCGAGGTCGACGGACGGCAGCTCATCCTGGTGAACCTGGACGGAACCCTCCACGTCCTCGACGGGATCTGCACCCACGCCTACGCCGAGCTGGCCATGGGATTCCTCACGGGGGCGTACGTGCGCTGTCCCCTACACCTCTCGCAGTTCGACGTGGAGACGGGGGAGGCGATCGGTCCGCCGGCGGAGGAGCCCCTGAGGACGTACCCTGTGGAAGTGGAGGGCGACTCCGTGTACGTCGTCCTCGATTAGGGAGTGCCAGCGCCCTACATCTCCAAGGAGAACTCCGTGTACTCCGTCTCGCACGGAGGCCCGTGGGCGATGAGAAAACGTCGTTCATCCACGTCCATGATGGCGGAGACGACCGTCTGGTAGCGCTGTTCCTCGGGCAGCTCGCTCATGGGGTGGCGGCATAGGGATTTCGGGGCGTTCTCATGGTCCCGGAGCATCTCCTGGATGTCGGCAACGGTCCGTTCCCTGCGCTCCCCACGTGGGAGGAGTTCATCGATCCGCCCTTGCCGCTCGAAGGTGGAGGTCTTCTCATAGAGAAGGGGCTGCCAGATGCCCAAGGCGTCGGGATCGGAGAAGTGGTTGGCGTGCGTAAGGATCCCCTCCGAGGGGGTCAGCTCGGCCGTCCCCACCGGAGAGGATTCGAGGTCGAGAACCTGGGCATAGTTCCCGAGGGCCTGTCCGAGGACGAAGTTCGCCGAGCAGGAACCCTGGGAGTCGTGGACAACCCGAGCGGCTTCTTCCAGGGTCTCCGCCTGCAGGATCTGCCAGCATCGGACGTGGAAGGGGACCCCGAATCGCTCCCAGCTGTCTTTGTCGGAAAGCATGCCGTTGATGAGGAGTCCGAGGCCCGCCGAGTTCAGGCCGATCTTGGGCCCGACGATGCCCGCCTCTGTGAAGGCGAGGACCGTGGGACCGCCGTCGATGCGATAGGTCACCACGACGGCTTCGATTCCGGGAATCCAGTCCCAATTCTGGGCCATGAGGAGATGGGCGCCCTCTGTGCGATACGGGAGGAGGGCGAGGGAGGTGCAGCCGCTGGGGAGCCGGTCGTCCGCCTGGTCCATCCCGCGCTGGGAGGACTCGCTGTAGACAATTTCGTACCGGAGGTTGAGGGCCAGGACCTCGGCTTCCGAGAGGCCGGCACCTTCGGCGACCCCTCGCATGGCCTCAAGGTAGCCTGGGTCCGCCTCGGCGACTACCTCTTCGTATTGCCGTGCCCGGTTTAGGACCTCCTCTCGAGGCAGGCTCCACTCGGCTTCGAATCGGTGGAAGTAGAGTCGCAGGTTACGACGGATGAGGTCGCGAGCTTGGTCGCCCTGCGCGTGACCGATCGCCCACGGACTCCCCTCCACTTCCACGTGAAGGAGGTCCTCCACTCCGGCCATCGTCAGCTTCCTCCGGTTCTCAGAAGGCGAGGGTTTCGCGCATTCCGTTCAGGATGCGCTCCTCGCTTGGCAGGTAGAGCTGTTCCCGGGCGAACAGGGGAACTTGGACGTCGTAGCCCGTGATGCGTTTCACCGGGGCCTCCAAGTTCAGGAAGGACTCCTCGGTAATGCGCGCAGAGATTTCGGCGCCGATCCCCAAGGTCCGCGGGGCCTCGTGGACGACCACCGCTCGTCCAGTCTTCTGGACCGACTGGTTTACCGTCTCGCTGTCCAGGGGCGAAACCATCTGCAGGTCGATGACCTCGGCGTTCACGACGTCCTCCTCTTCCAGGGTCTTCACGGCCGCGATGACCCGATACAGCATCGCCCCGTACGCGATGACCGTGATGTCCTCCCCCTCTTGCAGGACCTCCGCCCCGTTCAGCGGCGGAACCTGCCGCCGATCCTTGGGTAGCTCTTCCCGGCCCCGCCGATAGAGGGCCTTTGGCTCCATGAACACCACCGGATCGGGGTCCCGGATCGAGGCCTTCAGGAGCGCCCATGCCTTCCCGGGTGATCGGGGGATGACCACCTTGATACCCGGCGTGTGGGCGTAGTAGGCCTCTCGGCTCTCCGAATGGTGCTCCAGGGCCCGTACGCCCGCCCCGTAAGGCATTCGCAGCACCAACGGGACCGTGAAGCGCCCCTGGCTCCGCTTGCGGTACCGGGAGGCGTGGGCCTCGACCTGGTGGAAGGCCTGATAGGAGAAGCCGCTGAACTGCAACTCTGCGATGGGACGGAAGCCGTAGAGGGCGAGGCCGATGGCCGCGCCGACGATGGCCGCCTCCGATAAGGGGGTGTCCACGACGCGCTTCTCGCCGAACTCCCCGATGAGGCCGTCGCTGACCCGAAAGATGCCGCCGTCTACCCCCACGTCTTCCCCCAGGAGTAGGACTGTCTCGTCCAGGGCCATCTCCTCCCGCATGGCCTCGTTCAGGGCCTGGACCATGGTCACGCCGGCCAGTTACTCCCCTCCGTCGGGGTGCTCGCGCACCCAGTCCTCCACCTCACGACGCTGCCGCTCTACGTACGGCGGGTTCTTGGCGTACGCGTGGTCAAAGATGACGCTCGGGTCACCATCGACCCGCTTCCCGAACCGCTCCACGGCATGATCGACTTCGATGACCGCCGCGGTGGTCCAATTCTTGACCATTTCCTTGTCCAGGTGACCCCGCTTGATGAGGTACTCCTGGAACCGAGGCAGGGGGTCCCGCTTCTCCCACTCCCTTACCTCCTCGGCAGGCCGGTACTTCGTAGGGTCGTCCGCGGTCGTGTGGAAGCTCAGGCGGTACGTCAGGGCCTCGATGAAGGTCGGGCCCTTCCCCTTGCGCGCGCGGTCGACGGCCTCCCGGGTGGCTACGTAGACCGCCAAGATGTCGTTGCCGTCCACCTGTAGGGACCGCATCCCGTAGGCGATCCCCTTCTGGGCGAGGGTCTTGGAGTGGGTCTGTTTGTGCAGGGGTACACTGATGGCCCACCGGTTGTTCTGGCAGAGGAAGACCACGGGGAGTTCGAAGACCTGAGCGAAGTTCAAGGCCTCGTGGAAGTCCCCCTCGCTGGTCGCCCCGTCGCCGAAGAAGGTGAGGACGACCTCGTCCGCCCCCTTTAGCTGGATGCCCCACGCGACTCCCACGCCATGGGGGATCTGGCTCGCCACGGGGACGGCGATGGGGAGGTCCCGGGATTCCTTGGCGAAGCGGATACCTTCCTCGTACCCGGCGGTGAAGACGAGGTCGTCTTCGAGCCGCATGCCTCGCCAGATGGAGGCGGCGGTCTCCCGGAAGGAGGGCACCAGCCAATCCGTTTTCCGGAGGGCATAGGCACTCCCGAGTTGGGCGGCTTCCTGGCCTCGCACGGGGGCGAAGGTCCCGACCCTCCCCTGGCGTTGAAGCTTCTCCTTCCGCTCGTCGAACTCCCGGGTCAGGAGCATCGTCTTGAAGAGAGCGAGCAGGTCCTCCTCCGGGATCTCGGGCTCCAGGTCCTCGTCTATGTTGCCCTTTTCGTCGAGGATGGACAGGTGGGTGATCTCGGAATCGAGATCTACCGTCTCAATTGGCAGGACACCACCTCCCTCCCCCGTTGAGGACAAGGCTGGAAACCGGGGCCGCGTGGCGAGGCCAGGGGCGCATGGGTGCGGAGGATACAGGAGGCCGGCTTTTTAAACTCAGGGCGTCGACCCACGAGGGGAGCCCGTCGCCCATCAAGGCTCGGCAAGCCAATCGGCCAAATCGGCCCGGTTCTTCTCGAGCCAGCGTCCATTCAATCGGATGCGTTCCAGGGCCTGCTGGATACGCCGCTTGGCCGCGGGGGCCGGATTCGCCTGAAAGAAAGCCTCGACCTCATCCACCCGCTCCGGTGTGCTGAAGGCGTCGGTGATGCTCACGAGTCTCCCGAGCGCAAACCCTCCTCGGCCGTACCGGCGATCGAGCTCGGCCCAATTCTCCTTGACGAAGTCCCAGGCCAAGTCCCGCCCGAAGCGGTTCGCGCCGACGCCGACGATTACGATGATAGTGTCCTGAATGCGAACCTCCTCCTCGAGAAGGGAGCGATCGAGGGTCTCTCGCAGCAGCGTCGTGGTCTTGGGCCGGGTTACGGCAGTCAGGAGACGGAGTTTTTCCTCATTCAGATCCGCCTCCCGTTCAAGACGCCAGAGGGCCTCGTAGGTCTTCTCGTCGCCCTCCTGCCCTGCGATGTGGTAGACGACCTCTCGTAGGTCGGGGGAGAGGGAGGCGGGGTCAGCCAGGTAGCCACCGAAGCGACGCATGGCCTCCTCAACCGTCCCGGCTTCCTCGACCCACCCAAGCCGACCCAGGACGGCGTTGCGCATGAGGACATCGAGATGTCCCTCGTCAGGCGCGGCATCCCAGCCCACCCGGGCCGCCACCGGACGAAACAGGCGACGTACGTACGCCTGGAAGGCCGGGAGGTAAGGCTCGTTGGCGATGAGGATCTCAAAGGAGCGGAGGTTGGCGGCGAGCTCGCGCCAAATGGTGGAGTCTGTTTCCTCCGCGTAGGCCTGGGTAAGAGATAGATACAGCGTGGCAGGCACGTACCCGGCCCGCGTGAGGGCGTAGGCATCGCTCTGAAGCCCGAGGCGGTCCCCGGGAGAGAGGTCCCGCGTCTGGATGGCCGAGAGCAGACGCTCCCACTCCTCCGGAGGATAGTTCACTCGGTAGAACCCGGTCTGTCCCGCGTTCACCTTGAACCAGTCGAGTCCCTTCGACGTGGTGGGGGGGAAGACATGGTCCACGGCCCGTTCTTCCGCCAGGAAGGAGGCGCTTGCGCCGTCGGCGCGTTGTAGGGCCACCGGCACCTTCCACACGGTCTGGTCCTCGGCGGGTCGTTCGAGGTGCTCGTATAGGAAGCGGGACTGGCTGAGACCAACACGAAGCCCCCCATCCTCACGGTGACTCTCCACGTCGAGGAGGGGGAATCCCGTCTGCCGGACCCAGCTGGCCATGAGGGCCCGAACCGGCTTGTCCGAGGCTTGCTCGAGTGCCTCCCAGAGGTCCTCCGTTCGAGCGTTGCCGTAGGCGTGGGCTTCCATGTAGGCCCGCAGCCCCCTCTGGAAGGTCTCCTCCCCCAGGAAGTCTTCCAGCATCCGGAGGATGCTGGCGCCTTTGGCGTAACTGACGGCGTCGAAAATCTCCCGGATCTCCGCGGGATTATGAACGGGAACCTCGATGGGATGGGAGTTTCGAAGGCCGTCCAGGGTGAGGCCCCCCGCGGTGTCCTGATAAAGGAACTGCGTCCACATGTGCCACTCCGGGTGGAGGGCCGCCACCGCCTTGGTCCCTATCCACGAGGCAAAGCTCTCGTTGAGCCACAGGTCGTTCCACCATTCCATTGTCACCAGGTCGCCGAACCACATGTGGGCGACCTCATGAGCCATGACGTCCACGATGTACTGGCGCGTAATGGCGGCCGACTCGTCCGGGTCGAAGAGGAGGATCCGTTCCCGATAGGTGATGGCTCCCCAGTTCTCCATCGCCCCTGCCGCGAAGTCGGGGAGGGCCAGGTGGTCCAGCTTTGGCAGGGGGTAGGGGATGCCAAAGTAGTCGTTGAAGTATTCCAGAATTCGGACGGCGCTCTCCAGCGCAAACCGTCCCAGTTCCTCCTTTCCCCGAACCGTCACAACGCGGACGAGGGTCCCGCCCTCGGTGGTCGCCTCTACCGACGCGAGGTCCCCGACCACGAATCCCAGGAGGTAGGTAGACATGCGCGGGGTTTCGGCGAATCGCACGACCTTCGTCCCGTCGCCCAGGTCCTTCTCGTCCACCACGGGCGTGTTGGCCACTGCCGTCATTTCGGAAGGCACAACGAGCGTGAGATTGAAGGTGGCCTTTCGGGCGGGTTCGTCCCAGCATGGGAAGGCCCACCTGGCGTCGGTGGACTCGAATTGCGTGGCCGCCATGAAGTGTTTCTCCCCTTCTGGATTCGTGTACCGGCTGCGGTAGAAGCCGCGCAGTTGGTCGTTCAAAATCCCCGTGAAGCGGAGGGACATGACGACTCTCGCCACCGGAAGGGTCTCCGCGAACGTAAACGTCAGCCGCTCCGCTTTCTCGTCCTGCGACAACCTCTCGGGCTCCAGAATTCGGCCGTCTTCTAAGGTCAGATGGGCGGCAGTGACCTCCAACTCGACCGCGTTCATGGAGATCTCCGAGGTCGGATCGCGAACGGTCACCTCGATGTCCGCCGTCCCTTCGAACGTGAGCGCCTCCAGGTCGGGCGTGAGTGACAGGGTGTACTGCTCGGGAATCACGCTCGAGGGCAGTCGGTACGTTTCTTCGCCATTCATGCGATTCCTCCCTCCACAGAGGAAGTCCTCGCCATGGGCTGCCCGCCTATGTATTTGACGACCTCCCGGAAGAACCTGGCTAGAATCGCGGCCAGAACCTGAGGCCAAGAGTATTTACCCAACTTGGGAGTAACCCGGCGGCTGGCGTGCGAAAGGCGGTGTGCTATGCCAGAAGGAGACGTCGCGATTCGGATTGGGGGCGCCGCCGGGGATGGAGTCACCTCGACGGGCGAGATCTACGCCA
>JBHHWA010000032.1:0-8010 GCA_046756285.1 Thermoplasmata archaeon | reverse complement strand
CCCTCCTGTGGGGACCCTTGGAGGAAATCGAGGCGCGGCTCCCCACCCTCGACTTCGAAGGCAAGAGCTTCCGATTTCGGGTCGCCGATAGCCCCGACGGATCCTCGCATGGTCTGGAAGCCGAGCTCGGCGGTGCGCTCACTGCCACCGGCCGGGTCGACCTAGACGACCCCGATGTCGATCTGCGGTTGGTCCAGGGCAGGCAGGCCTTCCTCTACGCGGTTTCCGCACAGGTGGATCGGAGCAATTTTGATGCCCGGGCTGCCCGGAACCGGCCCTTCCAGCGCCCCGTGGTGCTCCACCCCCGGTTTGCCAGGGCTCTCGTCAATCTCACGGGCGTCGCGACCGGGGAGACCCTCCTCGATCCCTTCTGTGGAACGGGGGGCATCCTCATGGAGGCCTTCCTCGTCGGCGCCAAACCTATCGGGGCAGATCTGAGGAAGGATGTGATTGAAGGATGCCGACGGAACCTGAACCACTTCGGGATGGAGGCTTCCCTCCATCTCTCCGACGCAGGGGAGGTCGCCAAAGAGGTCGGTCGGGTGGATGCTATCGCCACCGATCCACCCTACGGACGGGGGGCCACGACCCAGGGAGAAGACCTGCATGTCCTCCTCCAGCGTGCCCTCAACGCTTTCAAGGACATCCTACGACCCGGGGGGCCGCTTGCCATCGTCCTCCCCGAGCACGCGTTCATCGACCTGGCCCGGCGGCACTTCATCCTTCAAGAATGGCACAAGGTTCGCATCCATCGCTCGCTGGACCGGTACTTCTGTCTCTTCAGGCGACCCTAGCCGCGAATGGTCAGGGCGAGGACCGCAGGGGGGGCCCGCTGGCCGGTCCTCGCATCTCGGAGCTCCGCCACGATATCCAAGAGACGGTCGGGCTGCGGGTCCGGTGCCCGAATCAGGACCGTGCCGATGGCGGAACTTTTCGCGTCGAGGGTAACGGTGGCGTTGTCCCCGCGTATCTCCGTGTTGTCGACGCTCGCGAAGAAGATGTCCCAGTCTTGGAGATTAGCAATGGAGCTTCTTCCGAAGCGCAAGAGGATGTCGGTGCGCACGTTCCCGGTGTTGTACACGGCAAAGGTGTATGCCGCGGTGAGGTTGGATAGCGTCACGTTGGCCTGTGTGATCCCCTCGATGGGGTCAGCGGGGTCCCGGAACTCCGCCGCCAGAGACACGTCGATCGTCGCCAAGGGCAAATAGTGGAGGGAGAGCACCAGAAGAATCAGGACGCCCACGCCCGCGAACTTGCGGCCCACGTCCAGACGGGTGATGTCGTTCAGGGGCGGAGGGTGGCGGAGTCCGATGAAGAGGACGACGAAGGCCAGGATGATCCATGAGAAGAAGGTGGTGAGGAAGCCGAGGGCGAGCAGCGTGAAGAAGGCCGCGTAGCTCAGGTACTTGGCCTTCTCGCCGAGGAGGGCTCGGGCGACGTGCCCCCCATCGAGCTGGCCGGCGGGGAGGAGGTTGAGGCCTGTCACGAGGAAGCCGACCCAACCCGCGAAGGCGGTCGGGTGGAGGAGGGCGTCACTCGGGAGCGGGATGGCGAGGAGCATCGCCTGATAAAGGAGGGGGAAGCCCACCTCGGCCGAGCCCCCGATGTTCGTTCCAGCGAGACGCGGATCCAAGGCGTTGAGGTAGAGGCCCAGGAGGGTCACGGGGACCGCGACCGCCAGGCCGAGGAGCGGGCCCGCCATGCCGATGTCCATCAGGGCCTTCTTGTTGGGGATGGGCTCCCGCATGCTGATTAGGGCCCCGAAGGTCCCGAAGATGACCGGCGGGGGCGCAGGGATGAAGAAGGGCAGGGAGGCCTCCACGTTGTGTCGACGCGCGAGGATGAAGTGGCCCATCTCGTGGGTGCCCAGGATGGCCAGGAGGGGGAGGGTGAAGAGGAGGCCCCCGAAGAAGGCATTGGAGAGCGTAAAGGCCGCTAAGAAATCCGTCGAGCCGTTGTATCCCGACCAGTGTATCATCCCCGCGATCAGGGTTGTGAAGAGGGTGGCCACGAGGAGGACCACGTTCACCCAGATGCCCCGGAACCGCCGTGGAGGAGTCCGCTGCACGTAGAGGATGTACTCGCCCCCTTCGAGGCGGAGCAGAGGGAGGTACGTCTTCCCGGCCCGCAACTCCAGACGCAAGGCCTCGAACCGATCGTCGAGCTGTCCCTCCTCGGTCCGCACGTAAAAGGCGATGGCCTCGGGTCGGACCCGAGTGTCGTATACGGCGAAGTGACGACCTACCAGGGCCCTGACCTGCTCGACCTCGTCAGCCAGGGATTCCATCCTGGCCGAACTAGGAAATTGCCGTATTAAAAGGCATGGCGGCTGTTTTCCAGGCGGAGATTCACCGGTCCTGTTACGCCTTCAGCATCGCCTGGACCTTCCTGCTGGCCTCCACCAGGGCCTCCTCCAGACGATCCACATGAGGCCCGCCGCCCTGGGCGAGATCGGCCTTCCCCCCGCCGCTCCCGCCGAGGATTCTGGCGGCCGAGGTGACGGCCTCTCGCGCGTCGAGGGACACGTCCGCGCTCCTGCCGATGAGGATATTGGCTGACCCGTTCCCGGCTCCGAGGATGGCCACTACCCCCGGACCCCGTAGGAGTTCGCGCGCCAAGGCGACGAGATCCTTCGCGCGGCCCTCTCGCTGGTGAACCACGAGTCGGACCCCGCCCGTCTGCTTGGCCTGTGCGAGGATCTCTTCCGCCTCCTGGGCCAGGGCCCCGGTCTCGGTTCGCGCGGCCTCACGGGAGAGCTCCCTCCACTCGGCAACGATGCGCTCCGCCGCGGAGGGAACCCCCTCGGGCTGCGTCCGGAGGATGTCGCTGGTCTCCTGGAGGGTCCGCTCGCGTTCGCGAAAGCGATCCAAGGCGGCTTCCCCGGCCACGAACTCCAGGCGGACCACGCCGTCTTGAATCCGACGACTCCGCGTGACCTTGATGAGTCCTACCTCCCCCGTGTGAAGGGCATGGGTCCCCCCACACCCTTCGACGTCAAAGTCCTCCACGTCGACCACGCGGATGTCACGCCCGGGGATGGAGCCCCCCTGGTAGAGGATGAACCCATGGTGGCTCTCCGCCTCCTCTCGGGGCACGAAGTGTTGATGGACGGGACGGTCCTCGAGGACGATCTGATTTGCCAAGGTCTCGATGGCCTGGACTTCTTCCTCGGTGAGACCCTGGTAGTGGGTGATGTCGAGGGTCGCGTGGTCTTCCGCCTTGTGGGCCCCCGTCTGCCAGACGTGGCGGCCGAGTACGTGTCGCGCGGCCCCGTTGAGGAGGTGCGTGGCGGTGTGGTGCCGTAGAAGCCGCATGCGGCGCCGGTCGTCGACCTTGCCCGCTAGCTTGATCCCCTTCTTCCACCCCACCTTTCCTTCGACCCGATGGACCGCGACGCCCCCGACGAGCTGGACGTCGGTAACGGGGAGGTCGCCCAGGGTCCCGTGGTCTGCCTCCTGTCCCCCGCCCTCGGGATAGAAGTAGGTCTCGTCGAGGACGACCCCACCGTCGTGTGTCCCAAGGAAGGTGGCCTCGAAGGCGAGGTGCTTGGGATCCTCGTAGTAGCGCAGGCGCGTGGATGGGTAGTCAGGGAGGGCGGCCACGCCCTCCGGTCCTTCCTCCGGGGCCTCATGGCGCTTCGCGACCCGGGCGAAGAAGTCATCCGGAACTTCGACCGGACGGTCCGAAAACTCCTGGACGACCTCGGGAACGAGGCCGTGCGAGTCGTAGAGCTCCACCAGGTCTTCCACCGAGAGGCCCGCGGCCTTCGAGGAGAGGCTCCCTTCCCGCTCCTTCACGATGCGCCGACCCCGCTTCAGGGTCTCGGTGTACTTGTTGGCCTCCACCTCCGCCAGCTTCAGAATCTCCTCCGACAGTTCCGGAAGTTCAGGAAAGTCCTGGGCGAAGTGGTCGATCTGAAGGGAAAGGATCTCTGACAGCGTGTGATCGATCTCCAGGCGCGCCAGAGCCCGAAGCGCGCGGCGAACCAGGAGCCGAGCGAAATATCCCTCCTTCACGTTGGACGGCACGACGCCGTCTCCCAGCACGAAAGCCAGGGCACGGGTGTGGTCGCTCAAGGCATAGACATACTCCAGCGGGAGGGTGTACTCGGTCAGTTCTTCCACGCCCAGGCCGAGTCGGTCGGCCACGTCCGAACGGAGGCGACGGACGTCCCCGTGGGTCTCGATGTTCATCCCGCCCGCCACTTTGCTGTACTCGGCCAGCACCCGCTCGTCCGTCTCGATGCTTGCCGCCCTCTTCAACGTCTCAAGCACGTCTCCGAAGACCGCCTCGTAGGCGCTGGGCGATCCCTGGGACACCCAAGTCAACCGCTCCAGTCCGTAGCCGGTGTCCACCACGGGTCCCTCGAGGGGCTCCCGCTTCTCCTCCTCCCCCCGAAAGGTCATGAAGACGAGGGTCGCCACCTCCGCCCCGTTCGTCGTCACCTCGAGGCAAGGGCCGCTGTACCCGCCACCTGCCCACCAAGACTCCACGTACCGCAGGCCGGAAGCGTCGATGCCAAGCTCCTCCGTGAGGAACCGGTGGCAGAGTTCCGTGGTCCGCTCCTTGAAGTAGATCCGGGTAGGAGCGTTGAACGCGTGATGCGCCATCATCTCAAAGGCCGAAAAGTGCTGGCCCGTCTTGCCCACGTTATCCAAGTCGTTGAAGCGCACGCAAGGCTGAGAGATGACCAGCGGGTTGGCGGGAGGCTCGGCCAGGCCTTCGATGACCCAGGGCTGGAAGGGGTAAATGGAGGCCTGCGTGTAGAAGACATCGTTCCGCCAGCGGGCCACCACCGGGTATCGCCCGACGCGTGTGTGGTCGTGGCCCTCGAAGAAGCGGAGGAAGGTCTCCCGCATCGCTGCGAGGTCGAGCCTCACCTTCATGGGCGAGCGGCCGATGAACTCGTACTCCTGGCAGGGCGTCTCCCCGCACGAGGTATGGGTCCCCTGGGACCAGTAGGGCCGACCGCAACTCGGGCAGACCTCGCGGGCAAATCCGTTCTCCCGAAAGAAGGCGAGGTCGTACTCGCTTGGCATCCCCTCGAATAAGGGGCAGCTTTATTAATCATCTCTCAGGCGCGTGCGCCTCGGTCGGTCGGCCGCGGAAGCCGAGAGCTACGGACCGCCGGTGGTCAGGACTGGAGTTGCAGGCCGACGAGCTGGTCCGCGATCTGCAGGAACTCGTCCTCGGTCCCCAGCGGGATGGTCGCCCCCGCCGCCACGCTGTGCCCCCCTCCCTCGCCACCCACTTCGGCGGCCGCCTTTCGGAGCACGATGGCGAGGTTGAGGCCGCGCCCCAACAAGTTCCGAGGCGCGCGCGCGCTCACCTTGACCCCGTCCTCGGCGTTGGCAAAGGCGAAGAGGGGCATCTCCGGCTTCAGGTCGCCGGACCCGAGGACCATCCCGGCGGCGATGCCGACCACCGTGTCTTTGATGCGATCGCCTCCGTGGAACCACTGAATGTGAGCGAGGCTCTCGACCCCGACCTCGTCCACCACGTCGAGGGAGGTCACGATGTGGCCCCGATGCTCCTTCAGGAGGTTGAGGGCCCGACCGTAGGCCTCCTCCCGGTCCCCTCGGCACACGCCGTATCCGACCTCCGCCTTGTCGTACCGCCCGCACGCGTTGAGGAGGGTTGCAAACTCCTTCGCATCATGCAAGGGGGTCCCCTCCTCCTCCCGGGGCAGGAGGTACACCTCCCCGAGGAGCCTGCGGGCCTGGGCGTGGCCGTACCCCTTCTGCAGCAGCGAGGTCACCAACTCCGAGACGACCCTTTGCTTCTCCTCGGCCTCCAGGTCGATCCAACGGCGCCAGCCATCCTCCGCCTTGAGGGCGACCCCGAGTTCCAGGAAGAAGACGATGCATGCCTCCTGGTCCTCCGTCAAGTGCGGTAACGGGGGATCGGTCGCGTACTGGAGCAGCCGGAAGACCGGGCGCGTCTCTCGCCCGAAGAGCCGTAGGTCGCGGATGACCTGGAGCACCCCGGCCTCTACGCCGTCACGGACCACCTCCCGGTTGGCCCCCACGAGGCGACCCTCCGCTCGATCCTGCAAGTCGCCGACGGCCCCCACGACCCCCAGGTCCGCCAAGTCTCGGTTTCCCCGATCCATGGCCCGGGCCACCAGGTATGCGGCCCCCGAGCTGCTCAGCGCCGAGGTGCCGTCGATGCCCACGAGATGGGGGTTGACGTGAACCAGGTCAGGGGTCGTGTAGGCAAGGAGGTCGTTTCTCTGATCCTCGGGGACGACCACCTCGGAGGGTAGGTGGTGGTCGGTGATGACGCCGCGGAGGTCGGCGAGCCGATGGAAGAGGCCGCTCCCCAGGTCCGTAAACCAGACCATCTCCGGATTCCGGTCTTTGATCTCCTCCACCGTTCCGGAGTTCAGTTTCTTCAGGAAGTGGATTTCGTGCTCGACCCCCTGCCTCTCAAGTGCCTGCGAGGCGATAGTTCCGGACGTAATGCCGTCCGGGTCGATGTGACTGAAGATGTCGATGTGCCGCGCCTGCTTCACGCGGTCCGCCGCCTGGCCCGCGAGCCGCTCCACGGGGGACCATGGGCCACCGGCGTACATAACGATTCCAGGAGCCGGCCGCTGGAACCTGGAAGGCATATCAACCGGCAGAGCGCTCTTCTGTGGGATGGCCTTCGAGCGGGCGGACCCGATTGGGGAGATCCTGGAGCGCTACCGGACCGTCGCCGTCGTCGGCCTCTCCACCCACCCGGCGAAGGACGCCCACCAGGTCCCTCGTTTTGTGCAGGCAAACGGCTACCGGATCGTGCCCGTGAACCCCTTCGCCGAGGAGATCCTGGGGGAGAAGGCCTACCCGAGGCTCCGCGAGATCCCTTTCCCCATCGACATCGTGAGTATCTTCCGGCCCTCCGAGGAGGTCCCCGGCATCGTCGACGAAGCACTCGAGACCGAGGCCAAGGTCATCTGGATGCAATCGGGCATCCGACACGACGAGGCCGCCGAAGTGGCCCGCCGCGCGGGACTTCAGGTGATTCAAGACCGTTGCATGCGCACGGAGCTGATTCTTCGCGGTGTCCACTCGCCTGGTTGACCGTCGGGACCGCAGAGGGCTGGACTCCTTCGCACGTCTTCCAGCTCAGTAGAGGACCAAGCCCTGCACGCCCGCGACGGCTTTCATCGATGGGATCAACTCGCTGGGAACCGGCGCGTCCGTGATGATGAAGCCCCGAGGCTCGTCCACCACCTCCGGATCGTCCACGATGACCTGCCGAATGCTGATGGAGGCCCGGGCGATGATGGAGGACACCCCGGCCAAGATGCCCGGTGTGTGCGCGTCCGTGGGGACGATCTCGATGGCGCCCCATCCCATCTTCGGGGCTACATCCTTGAGGTGGGCAACCGGCCACAGCCTCTGAAAGATGTGAGAGAGTTCCTCGTTCGCGTTAATGGTACGGACGGTGGCGGAGACCACGCGGCGATCCACGTCCAGGGCACGACCCATGGCCGTTTCGGCCACCGCGACCTCTCCGCAGTAGATTCGATCCCCCTTCACCCGAAGGCCATAGGTGAGCATGAGCTGCGCGACCCGGGCTTGGGCGGGAAACTTCTCGAAATAGTGGCGAATCTGGCCCCACATGAAAGCACCAATGCATCAAATCGTACACGACTAGATAACCTCGTCGTTCCCAGCCTTGGAACAGGCCCTCACAATTGATGTCCACTAATGAACAATAGAGTTCATAACTGTTATATAGTGTATCGAATCTAGCGACTCCTATGGCGACGGTCTTGGAAGACGGTCATAGCAAGGTCTTGCTCACCGTCGACGACGTGCCGAGGCGATGGTACAACATCGCCGCCGATCTCCCTGAGCCCCTGCCCTTCCCGCTGCACCCTGCAACCATGGAGCCGATCGGCCCTGAAGCCCTGGCTCCTCTCTTCCCGCAAGAGTTAATCAGACAAGAGGTCTCCTCCGAGCGAAACATCGACATCCCAGACGAGGTCCGGGAGGCCTACCTCCGTCTGGGACGCCCCTC
>JBHHWA010000031.1:0-8031 GCA_046756285.1 Thermoplasmata archaeon | reverse complement strand
GTCGCCCTCGTCCTTCTTGCGCTTTCGTTCCATCCTTCACCAACCTTCGTGTTGCGGGGAGACGGGGAGTCACGCCGAGCGAGGCGGCGTTCCGAAAACGGGTCCTTTCTCGCATCTCATCCCAGTCCATAATCTGGCCTCGTGGCCTGATGAGCGGCTCGTTGACACTTCGGGTTAAAAGCAGTTGAGACACCAGTCTCAGGGCTGATAGTGAGGGGCGAGTAGAGTGCATTCCCGGGCGGCGCATACGGAGGTTTTTATTTAACCGTTTTCCCCGATAACGATTGTCCCAAGGGATGCCAGCCCCTTTCCCCACCGGGGGCCAAGGGGTTAGGATTCCAGTCCGTGGAAGGGGAACACCGTCGACTTCACCTGATCGAGGACCCCCTCCATGGCCCGTTCGGCTTCCGGGGCCGAGGGTTGGGTCTCGTCGACCAAGTCTTCGCCGCTCGGCTCCCGGCCGAAGAGGGCGCTGTGCAGGGTTGCCCAATCCTCGGGAAGGGTCTCCTCCAGTTCGGCGCCCACCATCACCCCGTAGACGAGGGCCCACGCCCGGGCGACGGCCGAGGGCTCGTACCCGCCGCCTCCGGTCACCACCCACCGCCCCCCACACACGCGGTCCGCGAGGGCGCGGACCTCCCGGGCGATGGCCTGGTGGGCGGAGGTGCCCAGGCCGAGGTGGGTCAGCGGATCCGTGACGTACGTGTCGATGCCAAATTGGTTGAGGACCAGGTCCGGCTCGAAGGCCTCCGCCAGAGGGGGTACCACCTCCTGGAGGGCCCGGAGGTAGGCCTCATCCCCCGTCCGCGGCGGCAAGGGCACGTTGACGCTGTACCCCTCGCCCTCCCCCTCCCCCACCTCGTTCACGAACCCCGTACCCGGGAACAGGTATCGACCGTCCTCGTGGAGCGAGATCGTCAGGACCCGAGGGTCCTCGTAGAACGCGTATTGGACGCCGTCCCCGTGGTGGGCGTCGACGTCGAGGTAGAGGATTCGCGAGACGCCCTCCTGGAGGAGGTGGTGGATGGCTACCGAGAGGTCGTTGAAGACGCAGAAGCCGGAGGCCCGGGCGCGATGCGCGTGGTGGAATCCGCCTCCGAGGTTGAACGCATTCTGCGCCTCGCCCCTCCGTACGGCGTCCACGGCGGCCAGGGTGCCTCCCGCCGGGAGGGCGGCGGCCTCGTACATGCGGGGGAAGATGGGGTTGTCGGAGCTCCCGAGGCCATAGCGGAGGTAGCGCGTGCCGGCCTTCGCGGGATCCTGGCCGGCACGTCGCACGACCTCCAGGTACTCGGGCGCGTGGGCCAACAAGAGGTGTCCTTCCGACGCCGGAAGCGCCGCCTCTTCCTGCGCCGACGGGTGCTCCAAGAGTCCCAGCCCGGCGATTAGCTCCCGGGCGAGCTTGACACGGCCCTGCTGGAACGGGTGTGCCGGCCCGAAGTTGTACTCCAGGAATCCCTCGTCGTAGAGGAGGAGGGATGGGGATGTGGCCACGGGGACTCTGGAAGAAGGGGGGCGGCTTAAACCCGGGTATCTCGGCCGCCTCGAAGGGGATTCGAGTGGCCCGCGCCCGTCTGGAAGGTCCCAACGGGGGTCACGTCATGGGCCGGAGGACCGCCTTCGCTGTCCCTCCCCTAACGTTAAGCGGACGCCTCCCATGGCAACGGCGATGGACCATCGGCTTGAGAGCATCTTCTCCCCCGAATCGGTCGCCGTCGTGGGTGCCTCCCGGTCCGAACACAAGGTGGGGTGGGAGATCCTCCACAGCCTGCTTGCGTACCGCTTCAAGGGGCGCGTGTACCCCGTGAATCCTCACGCCTCTTCCATCCACTCGATCCGAGCGTATCCCTCCCTCCTGGACATCCCCGACCCAGTGGAGTTGGCCGTCATCGTGGTCCCTTCTACCTATGTCCTGGAGATCGTCCGGGAGGCCGGCGAGAAGGGCGTGCGCGGCCTCATCGTGATCACGGCCGGCTTCAGCGAGATCGGGTCGAAGGGACGGGAGCTTGAGGAGGAGCTCGAGGCCCTCGTCCGGGAGCATGACATGGCGATGGTGGGCCCGAACTGCATGGGCGTCATCAACACCCACGCGAGCGTCCGGATGGATGCGACCTTCTCCCCGATCCTTCCGCTGCAGGGAAACATCGCCTTCATGACCCAGAGCGGCGCCTTGGGCGTCGCCATCCTGCAGCAGGCGCGAAACCGCGGCGTGGGCCTCTCCAAGTTTGTGAGCCTGGGCAACGCCGCGGACGTCTCCCTGAATGAGTTCATTGAGTACCTCGAGGGAGACGATCAGACGGACCTCATCCTCCTCTACATCGAGAGCTTCGGACAACCACGCGAGTTCGTGCCGATTGCCCGGCGCGTGACGAAGGCCAAGCCAATCCTCGCCCTGAAGTCGGGCCGTACGGAGGCAGGGCGCCGAGCCGCGGCGAGTCACACAGGGGCCCTCGCCGGCCCCGACGTCGGAACCCAGGCCCTCTTCGAGCAGACGGGCGTCCTCCGGGCGAACACCATCGAGGAGCTCTTCGACCTGGGGGCGGCCTTTTCGTTGCAGCCCCTTCCGCAGGGACGGCGGGTGGCCGTGGTCACCAACGGTGGAGGGCCGGGAATCATGGCGATGGACGCTCTCGTGAGTGTTGGAATGGAGCCCGCCCAATTGACCGAGAGGACCACCGCCTACCTCCGCGCGCGAATCCCCGAGGAAGCAAGCCCCGTCAACCCCGTGGACCTGATCGCGGACGCCGACGCAGGTCGATATGCCCTCGCCGTGGAGGCCGTCCTGAAGGACGCAAACGTCGACGCGCTCTTGGCGATTAGCGTTCCCCCCATCGTCGAGGACGAAGTGGCCGTGGCGCGCTCCATCTGGGAAACCGCACTGAAGCAGACCAAGCCGGTGGTCAGCACCTTCCTAGGGCGGGGGGAACAATCCCCGGGGGTGACGGAGCTCGTGGAGCATGGCATCCCCACGTACCTCTTCCCCGAGAGCGCCGCCCGGGCCTTGGCCGCCATGCGACGGTACCAAGAGTACTTGGAGCGGGAGGAGGGCGAGGTCCGACGGTTCCGGGTCCAACGGAAACGCTCGCGGGAAATCGTCGGGACCGCGGTCCAGGAAGGCCGAACCCGCCTACACGAGATGGAGGCCCTGAACCTCCTTCGTGGCTACGGTTTCCGCATCGTCAAATCCCGACTCGTTTCCGGCTTGTCGGAGGCCCTCGCGGCGGCGGAGGAGATCGGGTACCCCGTGGCCTTCAAGGCAGTTCATCCCGAGATCCTGCACAAGACGGACTATGGAGCGGTGGTGCTGGACATCCGGACCGAGGAGGAGCTTGCGAAGCACCATCGGACCCTGACCCGCCGCCTGGCGGCGGAGGGCTTCGAGATCAAGGAGTGGATGGTACAAGAGTACGCCCGCGGGGGGAAGGAGACGATCATGGGCATGAACCTAGACGAGAAGTTTGGACCCATGCTCGTGTTCGGCCTGGGAGGCATCTACGTCGAGGTGCTTGACGACGTCGTCTTTCGTCTCACCCCCATGACCGACGCGGACGCGCTTCGCATGGTTCGCGGGATCCGGAGCTATCCCATCCTGGAAGGGGTCCGAGGCGAAGCACCCTCGGACGTCGCCGGCCTCGCGGAGAGCCTGCAGCGCCTCTCACAGTTGGTCCAGGACTTTCCGGAAATCGAAGCCGTGGACATCAACCCGTACCTCGTTTTTGAGGAGGGTAAGGGATGCATGGTCGTGGACGCGCGGGTGCTCCTCTCGCCCCGTGCTTCTTAGGACCTCGTTAACCTCAAGTGACGAGGCGGCATTGGAGAGAGCGATGAAGGTTACCTCCCTCCAGACCGACTTCGGTCGCGTGGACGTGTGCGAGGAGGATGAAAAGGTTCGGGGCGTCGTGTTGACCGACGACGTGTCGACGACCGGCGACGAGCCGGAGACGGACCTGAGCCGGGACCTGGAACGATACTTCGGGGGCGAGGCCGTGGACTTCTCCAACCAGCCCGTGGACTTCTCCGGGTACACGCCCTTCGAGGTCGAGGTCCTTCAGGCCACCCAACGCATTCCCTACGGCGAGATCCGCAGCTATCGGGACATCGCGGCGTCGATCGGGAAGCCCCGAGCGCACCGAGCGGTAGCATATACGTTGAGCAAGAATCGCTCTTGCGTCGTGGTCCCCAGCCACCGCGTCATCGAGAGCAGCGGGCGCCTGGGTGACTTCAGCGCAGGCATCGAGTGGAAGGTCAACCTCCTCCAGCTCGAGGGCGTCCTCCAAGAGGAGGATCAGGCCAAGGCCTGAGCGAAGTCCTCCCTCAGGTCCTCGAAGTCCTCCAGCCCAACGCTTACACGGATAAGACCCTCCTCGATCCCTGCTGCCGCGCGCTCCTCAGGTGTCAACATCCCATGGGTGATGCTGGCGGCATGTTCCACCAAGGTCTCCACGCCCCCGAGGCTTACGGCCAGGCTTGCCACCTTCACGCCCTCCGCAAACCGGACCGCGGCCTCGTAACCGCCCACCAAGTCGAAGGAGAAGACGCCTCCGAAGCCGGACATTTGGCGTTGGGCGAGCTCGTATTGAGGAAAGGCGGGGAGACCGGGGTAGTGCACCGCGGCGACGTAGGCATGTTCATTCAAGAACTCGGCGAGCTCCAGAGCCGTGGCATTCTGACGACGCACGCGGAGGGGAAGGGTCTTGATGCCCCGGGCAATTAGAAAGGCATCCACGGCCCCCAGCGTGGGCCCGAGGAGCTTGTACAGGTCCCAGATTTCCTCAAAGAGTTCCGAGCTGGCCGTGACTACGGCCCCGCCGGTCACGTCGGCGTGACCACCCAGGTACTTCGTGGCTGAGTGAAGGACGACATCGACCCCGAACTCGAGGGGCTTCTGGTTGATGGGGGAAGCAAAGGTGTTGTCCGCCATAGCGAGGGCGCCGACCTGGTGCGCCGCCTCCGCCGCCTCCGCCATGTCGGTCAGAAACATCGTGGGGTTCGCTGGAGTCTCGATATACACCAACGCCGTCTCCTCCTGAACCGCTTCCTGAAAGGCGCCGGGGCGACTGGGATCGACAAAGGTCGTCTCCACCCCGAACCGGGGAAGGGTGTGGAGCATCAGCTCGGCCGTGCCGCTGTACAGGCTCTTCCCAGCCACGATGTGGTCCCCCTGCGATACCGTCGCCAGGATGGCGGGGGAGATCGCTCCCATCCCGGAGGCGGTGACGAGGGCGTGGGTCCCTCCCTCCAGGGCCGCCACCGCCTCTTCGACGGCGCGATTTGTGGGCGCGCCCCACCTCCCGTACAGCCCCAGGGGCGCCTTCGCCAAGGCGTAGCGGGCGCCCTCCTTCACATCGCGCAGTCGATACGTGGAGCTCACGGAGATGGGATCCACGATCGGGCCGGGTCCTCCCTGCCGTGCCAGGTGGGCCGCGAGCGTGTCAACCTTCCACTCGTCGATGGTCATCGCGGGGACGACACGAAGGGGCGAGAAAAGCATTGGGGCGGCGGACGCCGGGGATCAATCGTCCTGGGGGGCCTGGCCACGGACCCGGAACGAGCGGCGGAAGCTACGCAACCGCGTGCCGAGCAGAGCCACAGCATCGGGACGGACGTAGATGAAGATGACCAGGGGAAGGATCGCGGCCAGGTAGGCCAAGTGGGTAATCAGTCGTGCCCACTCCGGCTGAACGGTGTAGCCGAAGAGCACTGCGAAGACCGACCCGACGGCACCCGTGTGATGGAACAGGCTGTCCGAGGCGAAGGGAAGGGTGTAGGCCGCCTGTCCCCACCACCCCGTCGCGGTTCCCTGAATTCCCGCGAACTCCAAGAGCTCGTGGATCGCATACCCGAACAGGCCGCCTGCCAGGAGGATGAGGAGGATGCTGGTGAAGAAGAAGAAGCGTCGGAGATCCAGACGGACGCCGAAACGGAAGACGGCATAGGAGAGCAGAAGGCCGGCCCCGGCCCCAAGGATCACGCCGAGGACCGTCCCCGCCACGTCCTGGACCATGAAGGGCGTGAGGAACAGCACCGTCTCCAAGCCCTCGCGGAATACGAGAACGAAGGTGACCAACGCCACACCGAGAATCGCTCCGTGCGTGGCAGCGGCTTCGACGCGTCCTTGAATCCGGGACTTCATCGTCCGCGCCCGGATGGCCATCCAGAGAATCATGGAGGTGAGCACGGCCACTGCGATGAGGGCGGCGACGCCCTCGAAGAGGACCCTGTCCGTCTCGGAGAGGCCGCCATACAGGCGGAAGATGAAGACACCGAGGAGAAGGCTGACCGCGACGGCGACGAGGATTCCATACCAAGCGTACCGTTTCATGCCCGTGCGCCCGGTCATCACCAGGTACGAGAGGATGATGGCCGTCAGTAGGGAGGCCTCGAGGACCTCTCGGAAAGTCAGCAGGTATTGCGCCACAACCAGTTTCCTCACCCCGCCTGTTTTCGGATAGCCTAAACCTGCAGCGCGATGAGACGCGAGTCCTATTTAGAGATTTCGGATTGCCTAAAATATACACTATAGAGAAGCGGGCTACCGCCGCGGGACCTCGCCGGGCACGAGATGCCGGCAGTGGAGCCGCTCCAGGTCATAGCAGGACGGACAAGTGTCCGGCTGGTCCGTCAGGCCCCGAAGCTTGGCGGCCGTGCTATCCGTCAAGACGTGCTCCATCTCGCACGCCTCGTCGTGGAACTGGCCCTCGGGGACCTCGAGGACCTGCACCATGAACCACTCCATGACGCAATGGCGCTTCAGGATGCTGACGGCGATGCGCTCCCCCTCCTTCGTGAGGGAGCTCCCCTCGTACTTGCGATGCTCTGCGAGCCCCTTGCCCTGGAGCTTGTCCAGCATCTCCGTGACGCTGGAGGGGGAGACCTGGATGTACTCCGCCAGCTGCCCCGTCTTGGCAGGCGTCCCGTCGTCATCGTGCTGGAGGAGCCACATGTACTTCAGCACCATCTCCTCGCTTTCCGTCGTCTCGACGGCCATCGCCATTCGGTTGCAAATTCGGGGGGCGGGGGATAAACCTTTGTTTGGGTCCCTCGGAGGAGCCCCTCAAGGGGCCTGGAGGGCCGCGTCGAGACTGCCCGTTCGGTAGCCTCGGGGGTCGACTTCGATTCGCATGAAGCCCAGGTCTCTGAATGCCCGGCCTACGCGAGATCGCATGGGGGCGCGATGGAGGCGTTCTACCTCTCCCCTCCCCACCTCAACCCGCGCGACCTCGCCGATGTGGCGGACCCGCACCTCCCGAAAGCCGAGGTCGTAGAGCACGCCTTCCGCCCGCTCGATCCGGTGCAACCTCTCCTGCGTGACGACCTGCCCGTAGGGGATTCGAGAGGAGAGACATGCCATGCTGGGCTTGTCGTGGAAGGGAAGACCGAGTCCCCGGGCCATCTGCCGGGCCTGGGCCTTGTCCATCGCCGCTTCGACGAGGGGGTGCCAGAATCCCGCCTCGTTCATGGCCTGGATCCCGGGCCGCCAAGAGCCCAAGTCTGAGGCGAGAACGCCGTCGGCGATCGTCTCGATCCCCGCCTCGTCGGCGATGGGTCGGAGGGCCCGTCCCAGGTCCTGTCGACAGAAGTAGCAGCGGTTGGTCGGGTTCGCCACGTAGGCCTCATTGGCCAGCTCCGAGTACTGCACGACTCGATGGGGAATCCCCATCTCCGCGGCGAACCGTCGTGCGGCCAGGAACTCTCGCTTGGGCAGGCTCTCCGCCCGGGCCGTGATGGCGAGGGCTTGGGGGCCGAGGGCATCCACCGCGAGCTTGCACACCAGGCCGCTATCCACCCCTCCGGAGAAAGCGACTAGGAGAGCTCCGCGGTCTCGCATCGCCCGCCGCAGTGCAGCCGCCTTCTCGTGAAGGGCCCCTTCCAGCACCAAGCTCCCCCGCTAGGATCTGCCGCCTCTTAAGGAGTTCTGGCGTTCGGGTCAACGGGTTTAAGACTAAGGGACTCTTCCCTCGAACACCAGCCCTCGGTGGATGGACGGGGGCGGGCTCGGGGCGGAGCGATGCGTCAGGAGCAATCCCTCGA
>JBHHWA010000030.1:0-8036 GCA_046756285.1 Thermoplasmata archaeon | reverse complement strand
CGCAGCCGGTCAAGGCTCCACCCGAAGTGGGCCATGTTTGTTTTGATCTCATTGGGCGGCTCATCCACCGACACCAGGATCACGCTCTCGCCGTTTCGGATGCCCTCCAGGAGAAAGTGCATGCCCAGGATGCTCTTCCCACTGCCGGGCGGGCCGGTAAGCACGTAGGAGCGACCGGGGACCAAACCGCCGTGGAGCATCGTGTCTAGGCCTTCAACCCCGGTGGAAACGCGCTGCATCAAGACCCTGGGTTCCTTCGGTCCTTGGCTGATAAACGTATCTTTCCGATTCTTTCCGATGATAAGGCAGTCCAAATCGCCACGACGTGGGGTGTCTCGCGCGGGTGGCTACAGATCCTGGCGTCGGAACCGCCAGAAGGCCAAGGTGAGGGGAATAGCGGCCCACAGGGTCATTGACAGGGTGGTCGTACCAATCGTCACGAAGTCGGGCAGTTCGATGGGGATGTCGAAGGCACCCGAGAGACCGAAAGCTCGGGTCGCGAAGGATTGGAAGGCATCTGGGGGGTTGAACAGGGTGGCAGCGTAGAACCAGTCGGGGATGACGAATGGTTCACCCGGGACCGGAAAGAGGCTTCCTCCGGTGGCGACCAACACCCCAAAAAGGACCAGGTCGAAGATGAAGGCAAAGAAGAACCAGAGGAACACCGCGAGGCCCATTGCCACACCCCGCCGTTTCGTGACGGAGGACAGGAGGAGGCCGATGCTCAAGAAGGCGAGGGAGAAGATGACGGCGCCCAGAAGGAACACGATGAAATTCTCCCATCCCTCCGTGCCGGTGAACGCCATGATGACGACTCCGCCAATCCCCAGACCGGAGAGGACCGCCGTGAGCATGACCGCGCCCAGGCCGAGGAATTTGCCGAGGATGGTCTCGAGGCGCGTGATGGGCATGGACAGGAGGAGGAGAATCGATCCTCGGTCCTTCTCCCCCACGACCGCGGCGTAGCTAACCATCAGCCCGAGAATCGGGATCAGAATCGTCGCGATGGCGGTCATACCGACGACCGTCTCGACGAGGCCCTGAAAGCCCGTCCCTCCGCCCGCCTGGGCGGCTCCAAAATAGGAGACCACCAAGGTCAGAACGATGAAAATGGCAGAGAGGGCGATGATCCACCGGTTCCGTACGTTGTCCAGGAACTCCTTCTTCAGGAGGGCCCACACGGCGCGAAGGTCAAGGGGGCGCCGGGGAGACTCGGAGGAGGTCACCGGATCTCCCTCCGGACATCTTCCGTGAACTTCAGGAAGACCTCCTCCAAGGACGGTTCCTCGGTCCGGAAGTCTTGGACTGTGATTCCCCGCTCCTCCAGGCGGCTGAGGACCTTGGTCTTCGCCGTCGCGTCCAGGGTCACAAGAAGCTCCCCGCCGGATACCTTGGCCTCGTCGACGCCGTCCACATCTCGAAGGACTCCGGCGGCGGCGTCGAGCTCGCCGGTCACCTCAATGTGGAGGCGGGGCTTCATCTCAAGGCGGCTCCCCAGGTTGCTCACCGTGTCCTCGGCGAGTAGCTTTCCGCGGTTGAGGATGCCCACGCGACCGGCGAGTTCCTGAACTTCGGTGAGGAGGTGGGAGGAGAAGAAGACGGTCGCTCCCTCCTGGTTCGCCATGAGGATGCGGTCCTTCACCACCCGAGTCCAATTGGGATCGAGACCCGTGGTGGGTTCGTCGAGAAGGAGGAGGCTGGGGCTTCCCATGAGGGCCTGGGCCACCCCGAGGAGCTGAATCATTCCTTTCGAGAAGGTCCCCACCTTCTTGTCGGCAAACTGCCGCAACCCGACCGCATCCAGAAGCCCCAGGAGTTCATCCGGGTCGTGTCCCTTCAGACTGGCGTAAAACTGGAGGGTCTGGAGGGCCGTGAGGTTGTCGTAGAAGGCCAGCCGCTCCGGCAAGAAACCAATGCGGCGCTTAATCTCGTGGGGTCGCTGGGACAGGTCAAGGCCGTCGATCAGTACGGCACCCGCATCGGGGTACGTCAGACCGAGAATCATCTTGATGGTGGTGGTCTTCCCTGCCCCGTTTGGCCCCAGGAAACCGTAGATCTCTCCGCGTTTGACCTCCAACGAGAGGGAGTCCACGGCCTGGAGGCTGTTGAATGCCTTCGACAGATTCGCGACGGTTAGGGTACTCTCCGCGGTCGTGCCCTTCGGACGAAAAGGGGCGTACTTAATCGTTTGGTGGGAGGTTCCACGAGGCAAAAGGGGGGATAGCGGGGCCTGGAAATCCAGCCCGGGGACAACGGTTGGAACCGCCCCCGGCCCTTTGAACCAGGGATCTCCGGGTTATGAGCCCGACGGGATTTTAGGCTCCGGCCTCCGTCGAAACGGAGACCCGGGGTTTCCTAGCTACCCCACCCCGCTACCTCCTCGCCACTGTCGCAGGCAATATTAAGGATATGGTCTCAGCGTCGCGCCGAGAGGAGTTTTCGCAACCGGAGCGCGTCCTCCAAGGATGCGTTCAGTTTCAGCTTCCCTGTCGCCATCGCCTTGAACGGTGGGACGGTCCCCTCAACCAGCCCACGGAACGTGTCCTCGTCGCACGTGATCGTAACATCGGCATCCTCCAACCTTCCCTCCTCCAACCCGCCGATCTGTCCGTCCCCCAGCGCCATGTGATACGCGCTCTTGTCCGTAACGACCTGAATGGTTCGCTCCATCCCAGCGATCTCCTCCTGGAGGCGTGGGTCTGTCTGGGCGCGCTCGTTGAAGGTCATGATCAGGTCGTCGAGGAGGTCCTGCACGCTACTCCCAGTCCCTTAGCTTCCCCGTGCGGGCCATGGACATGAGGCCCTGGCTCGTCTTCCAGGCCAGACGGGCGTGCGGCGGCATCTCCCCGTGGACGGCAACCCACCGCTTGAGGAAGGCCCGTGTCGCGGGATCGTGGGCGTAGCCGCTCCCCACCGGTGCCCCCAACTCTTGACCGATGCGACGCACCTCCCGATCTCGCGTCACCTTGGCAATGATGGAGGCGGCGGAGACGACGGGGTGGTTCTCGTCCGCCTTGTGCTCGGCCCGCAAGGGCACCTCGTATCCGAGATCCCGGAGGATCCGGCTCTCAAAGCGCCTCTCGTCTGTGTCGCAGCAGTCCACGATCGTCTCCTCCGGGGCCAGATCGCGAATCATCTCGGCGAAGGACCGTGCCTCCACGCGGTTCAGGGACTCCCCTTCCATCGAGGCGTCCAACTCGGCAGCGGCGATGTGGTGGACCCGAGCAATCGCGACCTTCTCGATTTCGGTCGCTAGAGCCTCGCGCTGGGGCGCGGTCAGCTTCTTGGAATCTCGGACGCCGAGGGCTCGCAGCTCCTCCTGATCCTCGGACACAACCCCCGCGACGACGAGGGGACCCAAGACCGGGCCCCGCCCGGCCTCGTCAATTCCTAGGAGACGCAAGCCCTAGCTCCCTCCTCAGGTCGGCCACCCGCTCTCGGAGGTCGGCCGCGTCAAACCCCAGCACCGTCCCGTCCCCAACGACCACCTTCCCATCCACGACCACGTCTCGGACCCGCAGGGCCGGACCCCCATAGGCGAGGAGAGATAAGCCTTCCTCAGCCGCGACCGGGGAGGCGGTTCCGGGTTCGAGAACGACGAAGTCCGCGAGGTCACCCGGTCGGAGCGTTCCGGTCCCTACGCCCAATCCCCGCGCGCCTCCGCGTGTGGCAAGGTCCAAGAGGGTCTGGGCGGAGAGGATCGTGGGATCCCACCGCGTCCCCCGGTGGACAGAACCGGACGCCCTCATGGTGGAACGAACGCTGGAACTCCCACTGAGAAAAGGAGAATCGGTGCCCAGGCCGACCACGACACCCTCTCGGAGCATCTCAGGGAGGGCCATAGGCCCCCCCGCCCCCGTCATCTGGTTGGATTCCGGGCAGTGAATGACGGGAACCTCGTTGCTCGCAAGGGCCCGAATCTCGTTCAGCGTCAGCCAGACGCCATGAAACGCCAGGAGGGCCGGCGAGAGAAACCCCTCCCCCTCCAGCCATTCCACCGGCCGCATCCCCCGCTCCCGCTGGAAGCGATACACCTCCGATCGTCGCTCCGCAAGGGGCAGACACCAGCGGGTTCCCTCCTCCTTCGCAAGGCCGACTGCGGCCGTCGTCAGCTCCGGATGGGTGAGGCCTGTCAGCCCCACCAAGGGCGAAATGCGATCGCGGCCCCCCATCTTGTGGAGGAAGCGGCGCGCGAGGGGGAGGTCCTCCTCGGTCTCGACAGCCCACGCGAGGAGGGCTCGGATCCCTCCCTGGGTCACGGCTCGGCCGACCTCTTCCTCCCACGTGAAGACATCGAGGAAGCACGTGGTCCCGCTGGCCAGCATGTTGGTCACCGCAAGGGCAGCGGCCACTTCCAGGTCCCGCTTGGTCAGGTTCGATTCCAAGTCCTTAGTGGCTTTCTCCATGTCCTTCCACCCCAGGTCCTGGGGCGGTCCCAGGAGGACATGGGCGGAGCGGGTATACCCGTCCACCAGTCCGGGGATGACGAGGCAGCCTGCAGCGTCCAGGCTCTGGTCCCCCGAGCTCGACGTCTCGCCAACCTCCCGAATTCGGTCCTCCTCGACCAGCAGGTTTCCCTGGACCACGCGACGTTCCGCATCCTGCGTCACGAGGGTGCCGTCCGTGACGAGAAGGGACACGGGCTCGCCAAACGACGGGGCGTATTAAGGGGTGAGGGGCGATGATAAGACCGCCCGCGTGGGCAGGAGCGAGGATGCGGTTTCGCCAAGAACTTGCGGCTCTCTTGGCGCAGGTGCCACCGGGACAAGTCACTACCTTCGGCGCCCTGGCGAGGGCCCTAGGGGACACCCGGGCCGCCGTTCCCGTCTTCCGGGTCCTCCGACGGGATCGCCTCCATGGATGGTACCGAGCGGTCCGGGCCGATGGCTCCCTGGCCTTCTCCGACGCCACGCAGCGGCTCGCGGAGGAGGGCGTGAGCGTGCAAGGGGGGACGGTACGTGACTTCCCGCAGATTCTATTCGAGACCTTCGGCACCAGACGACCGCTGAAGGCCTTACGCCGGGAGCAGCGGTCCCTTGCCTCCCGAGTCGTCTTGGAGGATCGCTTCGAGGGACCCCGAACCGTCGCGGGTTTCGACGTCTCGTACGAGGACTCCGAGGCCCACGCTGCCGCGGTACTCCTCGAGTGGGGGAGCTTGGAGGTCTTGGAGGAAGTCGGACTGACGGTGCCCGTTGAATTCCCCTACATCTCCACCTACCTCGCCTATCGCGAGTTCGAACCCGTGGCGCGGTGTTTCGCCCGTTTCAAGACCTCGCCGTCCCTCCTCCTGGTGGATGGGAACGGAACCCTACATCCCAATCGCTTCGGGGTGGCCTGTTACGTGGGTCTCCAGCTTGATCGACCCACGATTGGTGTGGCCAAGAGCCTCCTCACAGGCCGTCCCGATCGGGAGGCCTTATCACCCGGAGAGAGCGCTCCCGTTCGTCTGGAACGAGAGGAGATAGGCCACGTCCTCCGGCCCCCGCGGGGGAAACCCGTCTACGTATCCCCCGGCCACCGTATCAGCGGCGGCACCGCGTTGCGGTTTGTCCGGCGCCTCTGCCACAGTCGGATTCCCGAACCCCTCCGCCTCGCGGACCGAGCAGCCCGTCGGCGGCGGCGAGCCCACGAGGGTTGAGCCTTTTTATCACGCGAGGGGATGGAACGCCATGCGCTTTCTCGTGTTTGGAGCGGGGGCCATGGGGAGCCTCGTGGGTGGCCTCCTCTCCAAGAGACACGAAACGGTCCTCGTGGGGCGGAAGCCGCACATTAAGGCCATCCGGGACCAGGGGCTGCGAATCTCAGGGAAGACCGACCTTCTCGCCAGGCCAGAGGCCGTGGAGACCCTACCCCCTGAGGCGGATCCTGATGTGGTGATCGTGGCGGTGAAGGCCTACGACACTTGGGAGGCGGCAGAGGCCTTGAAGCCCCTCACACAGCGAGCTTCCTTTCTCTCACTCCAGAACGGCCTCGGGAACGAGGAGACCCTTGCGGCCGCGGGGGCTGGGGTCCTGGGGGGGGTCACCAACCAGGGCATCACCTTTCTGGGGCCGGGGGAGATCCAACATGCCGGTTCCGGGGATACCTACATCGGGCCCTTCGCGGGCGTGGGGAAGGAAGAGGCGGTCCAGGTCGTAGAGGCCTTCAACGAGAGCGGCCTGCCGAGCCATGTGGTGGACGACATCCGAAGGGAGCTTTGGCTAAAGGCCGTCGTCAACGCCTGCATCAACCCCCTTACGGCCCTCCTCAGGGTCGACAACGGGTACGTTCTCGAAACACGCGCGACCGAGCAGATTGTGCGCGACGTGATCCAGGAAGGGGTCGAGGTCGCGGCCCGGTACGACATCGACCTGGTTGCGGAGGACGTCTTCGACCGCGTCGCCTCCGTGGTCCGGGGGACGGCAGAGAACCGGTCAAGCATGCGGCAGGACCTGGAACGCGGGCGCCGCACCGAGATTGACGCGATCAACGGCGCCATCGCGAGACTGGGCCGGGACGTGGGTAAGCCGGTTTCGACGAATGCCCTCCTGACCCGATTAGTTCATGCAGCAGAGGCTGCGCCTAGGCAGGAATGACCTGCAGGTCACGGGGATACCGGTCGAGGCGTTGCGCTCGCCCCTTCTCGACGAGAACGATGTTCTCGATGCGCACGCCGAAGCGATCAGGCAGGTAGATACCGGGTTCCACGCTGAACGCCATGCCCTCCTCGAGGAGACGATCGTTCCCCTCGACGATGTACGGTTCCTCGTGCACCTCCAGGCCGATGCCGTGGCCCGTCCGGTGGATGAAACGGTCTCCGTAGCCCCCCGAAACGATGACCTTCCGGGCCGTTCGATCCACATCCTGGGCCGGTGTGCCGGCCCGGGCGGCATCGACAGCCTGCTCGTTGGCCTCCCGCACCAGCTCGTAGACCGTCCGTTGCTCCTTGTCCGCCCGGGCGAGGAAAATCGTCCGAGTTACGTCGGTGTAATACCCGCCGAACATGCCGCCGAAGTCGAGAACCACCGCGTCGCCTCGCCGCAGCCGACGGTCGCCAAACCGGTAGTGCGGTTGCGAACCGTTAGGCCCGGAAGCAGCAATCGGACGGAAGGAGGCGGCATCGGCCCCCGCGTCCATCAGGGCGTTGCGGATGGTGTTCGCCACCTCGCGTTCGGCCTGACCGGCCTGCAGGGAGTTGACCACGACCTCCATGGCCCGGTCCGTGGCCACGTGGGCCTCCCGCAGGATTGTGACCTCCTCCGGTCCCTTCACAATGCGAAGCCCCGCCATGAGCTCCTCCGCATCCTGGAAGTTGGTCCCGGGCAGGGCGCGGCGGATCATGATCACGAAGCGCGCCCACATTCGGGTGTCAAGGGCCACCTGGGCGAGGCCGGACGCGTCCGATAACGCGTCCCGCAGGAACGCGGCCTGGTCGTCCCCATCGCTCCACACACGGACGTCCCGAATCCACCCCTCGCGCTTCACCTGTTCCGCGTAGAGGGCTGGCACGACCATCCGGGGCTCCGCGTCCCGAAGGAGAAGGGCCGTGAGGAGGCGTTCGCCAGGCGTCTCGAGGAACCCGGTTAGGTAGGTCATGTTGGGCCCCGGCGTCAGGGCAAGGAGGTCGATGTCTTGGTTCTCCATGAACGCGCGGCACCGCTTCCAGCGACCCGGATAGTCCACGTTTTCCACGGGAATTCCCCTGTCCGCCGACGGAAAGACCGTATTTCTCCCTTCGCCCGCAAGCGCCGAGGAACCAGAACCTTTATATGTGCACTTTAAATAGTATATAAAGGGGTAAGGCGCGCTTCTCGGGAGGAATGAAAATTGGCGAAGATTAAGATTGAAAACGTGGTGGCATCCACCTCATTGGGCGGAGAGCTGGACCTGCAGGCCATCGCCCTGGCCCTCGGCGGGGCGGAGTACGAGCCGGAGCAGTTCCCCGGCCTCATCTATCGGCTGAAGCAGCCCAAAACGGCGACCCTGCTCTTTCGGAGCGGTAAAGTCGTCTGTACGGGCGCTAAGAGCCTGGAGGACGTCGGGACGGCCATCAGGAC
>JBHHWA010000029.1:0-8042 GCA_046756285.1 Thermoplasmata archaeon | reverse complement strand
CTTTACGGCAGGGCTGATATGGGCGGCTCCCTCTCCCGGAATCTGATAGTGGACCACCAGCCTCCTTGCGCGATGGAGATCCGTGCCGTGGACGACCACACGCTTGACGCCTCCATACCATTGTTCGGCCAGTGCTCCACGAAGGCTGGGCTGGCTGAGCGGAGGGGACGTGGGGGGCGGTGTTCCCGGTGGTTCCTCCACGACGACGGGGACGACGCCTGTGCGGGAGGAAGAGCCGCGAAACTGAAGCCAATCTGCTTCTTCAAATTGGGCGTGAGGGAGTCTCCACCCTCGGATCGTCCCGTCCCACGAGGCGACGACCAACAGCCCTCCTCCACCGGGAAGGGGGGCTGCGGCGGGGGTGGAGAAGATTGGGCCGCCGGTCCGAAGCGGGAAACCAGGGACGGGTGTGCCGTCAAGGCGAACGGCATGGACCCCGCCGTCCCAACTCCCCACGATCACCTCGCGGGCCCCATCTCCGTCCACGTCAAAGGCGATAGGGGTTGACCAAACGTATCCTCCCAGGTCAATCGGCCATCCTGGGAGAGACCGACCATGCAGATCCCACCCATAGAGACGGTCGGATCCGACGACGATTCCCACTTGGCCACTTCCGAACTTGACGAGCGCGGGAGAGGAAACCATCCATGAATGTGTGGACTGAGGCCAACCCGGCATCGACACGCCGTTCCCCGAGACGAGGTTTACTCGATCCGAGACCCAAGTGAGACGCGCACTTCCGTCGTTTGTGTGAAAAGCGGTTCCCGAGGACCAGATGTAGCCTCCTCCATCCGGCCACGAAAAGGCGCAAGGGTCCCCCTCCGAAGTCCATGCGTGCATCTTCCCGTCCCATGCACCCACGATGATCTCCTCTGTTCCATCTCCATCCAAGTCCACCACCGTTGGCGATGCGCTGATAAAGGGGTTCCCCAAAAGCGCCGTTCTCCATTCGAGGGTCCCTTCCCCGTCCAGGACGTAGAGGGATCCGTCGTCCGAGGCAACGATTACCTCTAGCTTTCCGTCCGAATTGACGTCTGCTAGCGCGGGCGTCGAGAAGACATCCCCCCCGGTGGAAAAGGGCCAGCCAGCAACAGGATCGCCGTCGAGGTGATAGGCATAGACCCTCCCGTCATCACAACCGATGACCAATTCGCCTCGGGCGTCGCCGTTGATGTCTCCGAAGGCGGCGGAGGACGCAAAGGGACGTCTCGCTTTCTTCGGCCATCGGGGCAGGCTTTCTCCCCGCCATGTCAGGCCATGAAACCGGATCCCCCCTACGAACACTTCCGGCCAACCGTCATCATTCGCGTCAACGAGGAGCGGCGAGGAGGAGATGGGGCCGCCCGTTCGGACTTGAAAGACAGGCGGTACGAGCTCGCTCATTCCACGCGCCTCGTCGCCCAGATGTGTAGGTGGTCCCCCAGCCCGCGGAAGGGCCACGTGTGCCTCAGGTGTCGATCCAACCACTCGACGGGGCGGTGTACGGCGTCCAGCCGTTCCCAAGCTCTGACCGTGTACGGTGGCGGCAGGGCAACGAGGAGCCCCTCCAACTTCCTAATGGTGAACCGGGGGGCCAACGCTGTCCGCGCCTCCGACTCCGAGTACGCCCGGACGGACACAGGCCCAGCGCCATAGAGGTCAATGTCGACGACGGCAGACATGCGACGGAAGGCCTTGCGGAAGTGGAACACGGACGCGCCGTATGCAAGCTCGGAGATACAGGGCCGACTGACGAGGGAAGCGAGGAACGGGGCCGCGGGCTTGAGCTGAACTGCGATACTTTCGAGTGCGGCCCGGAGGTCCGGTTCGCAGTTCAGGGGTCCAAAGGACGCGAAGGCACCGTCGAAACGCTCATCGTGGGCAATGGCATCGAGTTCGCCCGCTGCGGCGCGCAGGACGGTGACCTGGCCTTCCTGGCCCGCGGCCTGAACCCGTCTGCGCGCGCCGGCAACCATTGCAGGAGAGACATCGGTGGCGACGACCTCCACCCCTCTTTCGCCGAGGTGAATCGCCTCCGTTCCCAGACCGCACCCCACCTCAAGAACGCGTTCTCCCGGCGTGAACGCCTCCTCCAGCCACCGAAGAGAATGCTCCCGCATGGAGTGATGGAGGGGGTTGGCCTCCACGAGATCGTCGTAGCGCGCTGCAATGGCATCAAAGCCCCTTGCTACGGTCTCGTAGGGGCTGTGGTCATCCCCCTGCACGACCGGCCCAGCCTCCCAATAGGGCGTCCGTCACTCCGTAGGCCATCCGATCAATCGCCTTGGCGAGGATGCCTGAATCTGCCCTTGCCCACCGGCGGGTCCGGTAAACCAGGTGCGTCCCGTAAATGGCTGCTTTGTAGAAGAGCGAGCTGTAGAGGTGCCGGTACAGCACCAGGTTGTCCCGCGTCCGTTTCCAGTGCGTCCCTTCCTGCATTGAATGGCGCACCAGGTCATAGAACTCCGTCTGGGGGAGCGGATAGGCCACCGTGATGCCGTAATCGTCAGGCTGCAGTCGCCGAACCATGTCGATCGTTAGACGCAGATCGTGGATGTCTTCGGGTGGGTAGCCGTAGATCAGGAACCAATACTGTTCCATCCCCAGTGCCCGGGTGAGTCGGCTAATTTCGTGCACCTCCCGGACTTTGATCCCCTTCTTCATGGAATCCAAGACCCGCTGGCTACCGGACTCGACGCCGTACAGAATCTTTCGACATCCGATGTCAAAGAGCCTTTGCAAGACCTCTCGATCGACCAAGTCGACCCGTGTGAGGCACTCGAAGGGAATCTGGGCCCCAGCCAGTTCGATCTTATCCGCTAACTCCATGAATTTCCGCCGATTGATCGTCAGAATATCATCGGCGAAACGGACCATCCCGGGCCCGTACTGGCTCTTGACCTCCAGCATCTCGGCGACAACGTTCTCAGGGCTCCGATGACGATACCGAGCCCCGAAAATCGGCTTACAGCACCACGTGCATTGGAAAGGGCAACCCCGTGCAGTCATGATGGTGAGCTGGCTGACGCCATGAAACCGCCGTGTGGTCGTTTCGTAGGCCGGCCAATCCATCAAGTCCCTGGCGGGGAAGGGAACGAGGTCCAGGTCCTCGATGTAGGGCTGGTCGTCGGTATGGAGGATTCCACCGTTCTCACGCACGGAAAGGCCCTGGATGTCCTGCAAGTCTGAGGGACTGGATTCCAAGTAGTGACGCCCTAAGTTGACCGCGGAGACCTCCCCTTCCCCGCGGGCTACAACGTTCACAAAGCCGCTATTGAGATAGACATCAGGGGCCGAGGAGGGATCCGGGCCCCCGGCGATTACCGGAATACCCCTGTGATGGGCGAGCTTCGCCATCTGAAGGGCCACATGGCGGGAAATCACCGTTGCGTATATGCCTAGAACGCCCGGGCGTTCCGAGTCCAAGACTGCGGCAAAGTCGCGCAGGCTGCTTGCGTGGGTCCCGTCGAAGAAGCTGGGCTGGATGTTCGCCTCTCGTAGGCAGGAGGCGATGTATAGCGGACCGAGAGGGGCGTAAGGTCCCTCGATGCGTTGCTCCTTACGGTCGTACGCCATGAAATAGGAATTAGCGAGGAGAAACTCGGTTCGCCCTCTGCCCGACAAGCTCACATCACCTCGTACAAGGCCACAGCGAAGTTCTGATAGGCAATCCGGAAGTGAGCGGGATCGTTCGCGAACCATTCCGTCTCCCGCACTTTGAGCTTGTCCACGAAAACGAAGCCGACCTTGCCCGCTTCAAAAGCCGACAGTGCATCCGTCATGTGGACGTTCGAGAACTGGGCGTCGGCCGAGGAAATGAGGCGGACGGCAAACGACGTCTCGAAGTGGGCCCCATCGGGGACGAAGAGGAATCTGACCTGTGGCATCGTGGCCTCCGGGTTGGTTTCGAAGGCGACGCTCGTCAACGCCTCACCGCCCGCCGTAATTTTCACCTGCGCCCCAATCCCCTGCGGAAAGGTGGAGTCATGACCTATCTCCAGGGTTCTTTCTATCGGGTCAAAGTGGTTCAAGCGGGAGAGCGAGGTGCCCATCACTGGGATTGAGACATCCTTGATGGTTCCCGAAACCGATATCGTATAGTTGACCCAGACGAGCGAAGAGTCCCGGGCCAAGTGGACCGAGCGGAAGACACTCATCGCAGCCGACTCCGCGAGATGCTCGATCGTTCCGAGTTCTGGCCTTGACGACTGAGACACGGTATGGAGAGGCAGGTAGTGGGGGGCGTTCGTCCGGAGTGCAGGAGCCCCCAAGGGCCTCCATCGGACCTCGGTCTCGGCGTCGTTGAAGTATAGCATGGCCTGATAGCCTCGGCCGGATTCGGTCGCTATAATGGGATTGCCTCGGCTTCCAAAGGGGGCATATTCACCCACCCTCACCCCGCCATTCTCCATCGAGATCGGCCCGGCAAAAGCGCGATTGGCATCATGGGTGCGTTGAACCTGCGACCGCCAAGCTAAGGCCACGGGATCCCCGCTACAGAACGACTTTCGTTGTGCCAACCCTTCGATCCACCACCCCCAGACACAACCTACCAGGGCGTCGGCACCAAACTGACTCGGCCCAGTTGTCGCAACCACGCTACCTCGCGGGGTGTTCGCCTCGATCCAGGCCAATCCGTCCAAGACGTCGTCGCCCATCACTGAGTAGTACTGAGTCGCCTGGACCATGCGCTGATGGGAGGTGAGCGCGAGAATCATTGCCAGAGCGAGAACTACCGAGGCTCCGAGCATGATCGAATTCCTTGGAGAAGGCAGCGAGAGGTCTGAGGATCGAGCGGCGGACCACGCCCGTTGTACGAACACCATCGCCCCCGGCACGATTCCCAGGTACAGGAAGTACAGGGGCCGGACGGGATGCAGGATGAGGATAGTCGCAGCCAAGAGGGGGGGCGCGAGTAAGAGGACGACGCCCAGGGAAAAGCCAAGCCTATCTCCGGAACGTCGGAGCCAGCGGTACCCTAGGACGGCGACGATAAGTATGGGCACCCAGAGGAACAGCGCTTCCCGGAAAATCCACCCGGCCAGAAAGAGCAGCTCATTGACGGAGAGAAGGATAGGCTGCGCGGGAAAGTTGTTCGAACTCAGGACCGCAAATCGGAGATAGAAGGGGATGAAAAGAGCGGAGGCGAGGACGCCGGCTCCCGTGACCTTGAGCCCCCGCACAACCTGGGCGCGATCACGGTAGAGGACCCCGAGCAGGGCGATAGTAAGAATCGCGACGAATCCGAAGTACGCGACGGAAACTTGATGGCTGCCCGCCAATAACCCGAAGGAGAAGGCGCCCAGGACGAGGTCCCGCCAGTGGCCCCATCGGATATACCGCGCGAAGAAGGCCAAAAAGAAGATGCCGAAGAACATGCCGAGGAGGTTCGGATTGCCTCCCCAGCCGATCATCTCAGAGATGCCCTCCGCGAACACGATCAGTGCCGATCCGAGAAGGGCGAAGGGGAGCCGAACGTAGATTCGGAGGAAGAGGTAGGAAGGCACCGAGAGGGCAGCCGCCAGTAGGGGACCGCTCACTTTGAGCCCCCATAGCTCGCCAAACACGGAGGTCATGGCCCAGAGGTAGGTTAGAAAAATCGCGGGATACTGGACCCCCTCACCCGTAATGTCGGTCCCCAGGAAGGCGTGGAGGTTTGTCAGGTAGTTCCCATAATCCGCCCCTGGGGGAGCCGCGGCCTGTCCCACAACGATGAAGCGAGCGAGGAAGGCGCTCAGGGAAATCAGGCTTAATCCAGCAATCGCCAGGCGGTGGCTCACCACGTATCCGTGGGCCCTGGCAAGTAGATCGCGGAGTGCCGAGGCGACGTTTTTCAGTCCAGTGCTAGGGCTTCTGACCCACTGCATAGATCGAATCACCAAGTTCCGGGAGAAAGATGAGGATCCCTGGTCTCCGGAATGGGAGGAGGAAATCCGCGGACTCGCCCGCCACGCTTAGATTGAACACGGTGTGAAACTCCGCAATCTCAAACCCTTGATTCTGCATCGCGGTCGCCAAGAGCTTCCTGTCGAAGTAGACCACGTGTTCAGGATCCTGAAGGCCCCCCCACCTTGACCCGAAGAGCAGCCTAAGGACGCTGGACCAATTCACGGTGACCACAAAGATGTGTCCCGAGCTCGCGAGGACTCGGTGAGCCTCGGAGAGGGCGAGGTTGTAACCTGGCAAGTGCTCGATGACGTCGAACATGGTGACCGCACCGAACGAGCCATCCGGATAGGGCCAGGGCGTGGTTGCGTCGTGGGGTATAACCCCGTCTCCCGAGCGTCGTGAGGCGTGCTCCACGGCGTCTTTCGAGATGTCGAACCCGGCAGCGGCCACTCCGATTTCGGCGAGTTCCTCGAGAAAATAACCCATGCCACAGCCTACATCAAGAACAGGCCCTCGAGTGTAACTTGCGACCGTCTTCGCGAGAAAGGCGACGTAACGAGCCCGCCCTTCGTGCCAGCTGTAGTGGCCAGGACGGAAGGTCGGGGGGGGCAGGGAGGAAGCGGGTGGCAGGGGCGTGATATCGATGGCGTTCAATCTTGAAACACCTCGTAAGGCTGCTTCACCCTTCGCAGAAAGTCCATGCGGGCAGCCGCCTTCGGGTTCCTCCTCCGCGCCCGCTGTACGAAGGAATAGATCACCCACGCGACCCACTTGGACGCGGTCTCGGCCGCCCGTAGTAAGCGGCGGTGTCGTGCGAGCCGGGAGACAGCACGGCCAAGGAGGTTCCTACGTGCCTGAATCCTCTCCTCGAATACTCTCTCAAATAGCTGGGGAAAGTGGGCGTCGATCCAACGATTCTCTCCAAGGATGCGCGAGAAGTGATCGACTCCATAGAGGGGCTTGCAACGCATCAGCTCGAACGCAAGGGCGTCGTCTTGACGCAGAAAGGGACGTGTCTGATCGACGGACCAAACCACGTTGACGCAGGTGATCTTTGGTAAGAGGGGGGTACGATGCAGCTCATGCATGCGCCGATGACGGTGTCGCCATGCGTATTTGATGCCGATGAGCGTCGCCAAGAGGTAGGCGATGTATCTTGTCCCGTTTTCGACTATCAGGTCAAAGTCAATGTCGTCCCCCTCATCGAACCCGTCTGTGGCCAGGGAACCGGCCAAGGCGATGCTCCGAACGAAGGGGCAGGAAGCAACGAGATCGCGGCAGAACGACTCGGCAACTCTCAGGTACTTCGCCTTCAGGTTCAGGTTGGCGCGGATTCGTCGTTCGGTCTTCTCGATCAGGGACTCCCATCCCGCCAGCCCGACAATCCCGTCTTCCACCACGGGCGCGTCCATCGTGGACAGCCTGGCTACGATGACAGGGCCTTCCTCCCGGCCGCCTAGGAGGAAATCGCCCAGTTGTTCGAGGGTGGGGGCATGTCCCCAATCTCGGAATAGCCGGAGTGTCGCAAGGATTCGCTCGTCCAAAGACGATGTACTCCGCCTGTCCAGGGCTCTAGCTTGCTCGAGCAGCCTCGGACCTCCGTCGATGAGGCGAACAGGTGATATGATTTATCTTATTGCCAGAAGCGCTACCAGGGGCTTCCTGGGGTTTAGGCGCTCATAACGGTGCATGTGGGCTGAAAGCGTATATCCCGACCCGCGTTGAAGCTCGCGGCATGGAAATCCACTTCCTGGGCACGAGCGGCAGCATGCCCTCTCCGCATCGCAACGTCTCTGCCATCGCCGTCAAGCGGGAGGGGGAAATCATCCTCATGGACTGCGGCGAGGGGACGCAACGCCAGTTCATGCTCAGCAAGCTCTCCTTCATGCAGGTCACCCGCGTCCTCCTCAGCCACTTCCACGGGGACCACTTCCTCGGCCTCCCTGGCCTCGTCATGACCATGTCCCTGAACGACCGGTCGGAACCCCTGGAGATCTACGGACCCACGGGAACCGTGCGGACCGTGCAGGCCCTCCTGGACATCAACCTCTTCAAGCCCACCTTCGAGACCCGCGTCCGCGATCTCGAGCCGGGCGATGAGGTGGATTGCGGCGATTATTGGATCAAGGTGACCGACTCCCCCCACCAGGTGCCCTGCCTCACCTTCGCCCTCG
>JBHHWA010000028.1:0-8063 GCA_046756285.1 Thermoplasmata archaeon | reverse complement strand
GGGAGGGGCCCGTCTCCTTGACGGGAGGCCCCGTGCACCTGAACACCGGGGAGAAGGAGTTTGTCGCGGTTTTCCCTCCGGAGTCCAAAGCTGTGGCCGGTGGGACGATGCAGATCGCCTTTGACCCCAAGAGGATCCATATTTTCGACGGCAATAACGACGAAGCCATCGTGTAGTAGATCTGCGAGTAAAACCGATCAGAGGCGTCTGCAATGTCGGGGGTGGTGCCTGGGGCAGCCCCGCAGGCTGGCGTTCACCGGATCCGCTCGAGCTGGAAGGCGCCGAGGCGCAGGGTTCGGCTGTCGTGCTTGTACTCGACCCAGTCCCGAGTCTGAGCCTCTGCGATGCCCGCAACCTTGAGTTTGTTTTTCTGCCGTTCCGTTTTGAAATGAATGGCCCCCTCCATTTGATGCTCCAGGGCCTCGATATGCTGCTTCTCGTGCATCCCTCCCTCCACGGCGTAGATGCCGATGGAATCGATCTGTCGCATGCCGTTCACGAAGCGCTGGACGTAGCTCATGGCCTCCTTCTCGCTCCCCTGGGTCAGGGAGGTGGAGAGGGTCATGTAGGCCAGTTTGAAGAAGGGGTGGTCCTCCTTGCTCAGCTCCTCCACGATCAGGTTCATGGCCCCGAGGATTCCCTCGTAGTCGCCCGCTCCGGCCACGACGTACGTGTTCCCCTCGACGATGGGCGTCTTCTTCTTCGGATTCGCCAGGGGCGTTGAGCCATCGATCCACCGGATGAGGCCCACCTGCTCGTACTCCATGAACGAGGGCAAGATGGGCCCCATGTCCTTCGCCACCTCGTCCGGCGGCCGGGAGGTCGTAACCACCACGCAGGGCACGCCGTTCCGGAGCCCTTCCGCGATGAAATTGAGGATGGCGACTTCCTTCCCGACGAAGGCAGGGCCGACGTGGAGAATCTGCGAGCCGGTTGGAATGCCGCCCATGAGGAGGTCGTCGAGCCGAGGGATCCCCGAGCTGGCCCGTCCCTCGGTGGACCTCGCCAGCCCGATGGGATCGTCCACCTCGTCGGCCTCGACGATCGTCAGCCCCTTCTTGATGGCCGTCTCCTTCTCCTCTAACACCTTCGCTTTCTCATAGAGACGGGACTTGACGTCTTGCTCCTTCTCCTTGAGGCGCCTCTCCCGGAGCTCGATGGCCTTCTCCCTTTCGAAGAGGGCTTGTGCATCGCCTGAGACCGGCATGCTCTTGATCTTCTTCTTCGCCTCCAGGATGCGAAGCTTGGTCTCGGATGCCCGGGCCTCCACCTCCTTCTCCTTGCGGAGGAGGGTCTGGAGTTTCGCGTTGATCTCCTCCCGCTCCTCTTCGAGGGAGGTTTTCTGCTTCTCCAGCTTCGCCTCGCGCGTCCGCACGGTAGCTAACTCGTCCTGGACCTCCTTCTCCGTATGGCGGGCCGAAGAGGCCTGCGAGCGGGCCTCCTTGTAGAGTTGCTCGTACTTGGACTCCTTCTCCTGGATGCTCGCCACGGAAGACTCCACGAGGGCCCTCTGCCGCTCCAGGTCGTGCTCCCGCTGGCGCAGGACGCCCTCCCGTTGCGAAACCTCCTTCTCCCGGGCGGCCAGGTCCTTTCCTTGACTTGCCACCTTCACGACACGTTGCTCCGCCTTCTTCGCCCGGTCTTCCGACTTCCGGAGGGCCGCCTCGACCTCCTGGGTGTTCCGCTTCACCTGGAGCTCTCGCTGACTCAATTCCCTCTCCTTCTCCAGGAGCCGGGCCTCGAGGCGCTTGAGCTGCTTGGGGATGCTCGCGTCCGGGGCGGCCAGCCCCCTGCCGCCCCCCTTCATTTCCAAGGCGCTCTCCTTCAGACGAACCTCGCTCTCCCGTTCCATGAGCGCCTTCCGGCTGTTCTCCAGTTCTCTCTTGAGATCGCTCTGGGCCCGCTCTCCTCCCCGCAGCTCGTTCTCGCGCTCGGCCAGTTCCGCCTCGTGCTCTTCCAGGCCGCCAAGACTCTTCTCGAGCTTCCGCTCCTGGTTGGTCAGCTGCCTGTCCTGCTTCGAGAGCCGCTTGAGGGTCTTCTTCACCTCCCCCTCCCGGCGACCGAGGTCCTTCTCCTTGAGGCTCAGCTTCCGCTCCCCCGTCGCCACATCCGCCTCCCGGGACCCAATGTCCTTCTTCAGCTGGCGGAGCGCTCCGGTGCTCTTGTCGACCTTCGCTTGGAGGGACTCCAGTTCCTTGCGGCCGTCGTCGACCGCGCGTAGGCGCTGCTTGAGGGCCTTCTCGTTGACCTCCAGGTCCGCCTCCTTGGTCCGCAGAGCCTTCTCCTTGTAGTCCGAGGCCGCCTTCTGGGACTTCAGCTGGTCACTGAGGATCTGGAGGCGATCGTTGCTGACCCGGATCATCTCGCGAGTCTGGACCCGGTTGGACGTGGACGCGACGTGGAGCATGGATCCGCTGAACTGGACGGCGACCGCGCTCCCCATGAAGGTCAGGATCAGAAGATCCGACGGGATGCCCGTGGAGAAGATGGGGTTAAACCCGTAGACCATCAGGGCCATCGGGAAGACCGCGGCAAGCATGCTTAGGACCTTACGGCGTCCCCATCCTCGCCACGTCATGGCCAGGGAGACGAGGGTGAGGGAAATGCCGGCGAGGGCGCTGGGGTACACCCATGCGAGGCTCTGGGGGTTGAAGCCCTGGAGGTTCTGAAGGGCGAGGAGGAGGAAGGTGGCCACGGCGGCAAGCAGGGCGATGACCGTCAGCACGAAGTGTTTGCTGGAGCGCTCACTGGCATATGGCTTCCACTTCAGGTGAAGGGCCGACGCGGCAATGAAGCCCCCCGCCAAGATCGGCACGAGCCACGGGAGAACCATCCGGGTGTCTATGGGGAGGTCCGCCAGCACCCGCCCTGGCTGGGTCAGGAGGAGGAGGATCCCACTGGCGGCGAGGGCAAAAGCCGCGGCCATGCTGTACAAGTGTGCGGCCCGGCCGATGCGAAGCTGGAGGAGGGCCATGCGCTCGGCCTGCTTCTTGCTGACCTTGACGTGTCCCTTCCCGCGCCTCTTGCCGCCGCTCCGAGAGGAAGACTTGCTGCGGGTTTTGCTTCTCTTCGAGCGGGAGGCCCTCTTCTTCGCCATGCAACCAGTCCGTGCCCTGGGCGGGTTGATTTGGGGTCTTCCCACTCTCCGGAGGAGCGTACTTAAGGGTTGAGACGGCAGTATTTCAGGTGATAACGAGGGCGTTGGATACTTGCCGGAACGGGGTATGTTTCCAACGGTTCGCATAGTCGGTCCAAGACCGCCAATCCCCCTGTGGTCCTCCGCCCCGTATCCCGGAGATGGTAGACGCGAGCATGCATGGACTCCCAGCCTCCCTGGTCTGTATGGCCCGGAGGGTCGCGCTATTTTTGCCTTCACTGTTCGAGAAGGGAATCTGGGATGCCCGCAAGCGAAGGACGTTATAGTCCTCTCTCCCCATTTGCCTGCGGGATGGTAACTAGATGGCCGGGTTCCTCAAGGCCTTCTCTGCGACCCTGATTCTCTTTGTTGGCCTCCTTCTCATAACCGGTGCCATCTTCGGAGTCGCGTTTGCCTTAGGCGACCAGACGACCAACCTCGTGCTGGGTGGGGTCGGCTTATTCTTCGTCATTCTAGCCGGGGTCTGGCTCGCCATCAAGTGAATAGGTTGTAAGATCCTTTCAGGTGGGTACGAAGGGCCGCCCCGTCACTGTTCTGAGGCTTCCTGGGCTCCGACAACGGCGATCGCGGTCATGTTCACCACATCCTTCACATCGTCCCCCCGTTGGAGGATGTGGACCGGCCCCCCAATTCCTTCGAGGATGGGACCCGTCGCCTCGGCGTCCGCGAGCCGCTGCATCAGCTTGTAGGCCACGTTGGCGGCCTCAAGGTCGGGGAAGATGAGGACGTTCGCCGGCCCAGTGAGCCGGGTGAACGGGTACGTGGTCTCGAGAATCTCGTACACCACCGCCGTGTCGGCCTGCATCTCCCCGTCGACCTCGAGGTCGGGGGCTCGCTCCCGCACCAGTCCCACGGCCTGCCGAACCTTGTCGCTCAGCGGATGCCTCGTGCTCCCGAAGTTGGAGAAGCTGAGCATCGCCACGCGCGGATGGACGTCGAAGCGTCGGGCGGCCTCGGCAGCCGCGATCGCGATTTCCGCCAGGTCCTCCGCGCTCGGGTCGATGTTCACCGTTGCGTCGGCGAAGAAGAGGACCCGGTCCTTCAGTGTAATCATGTAGAGGCCCACGACCTTCCGGACCCCTTCTTTCGTCCCCAGAACCTGGAGGGCGGGACGGAGCGCGTCGGGGTAGTGGGTGGTCAACCCGCTGATGAAGCCATCCGCCTCTCCGTGATGCACCATCATGGCGCCGAAGTAGTTCGGGTTGCGGAGCATCTCATGGGCCTCGGTCCGCGTCACTCCCTTGCGCCCCCGGAGCTCGTAAAGCTGTTCACTGTAGGCCTCCCGGTGGTCGGAGGTCAGGGGGTCCAGGATTTCTGCCGTAAACTCCAGCCGCAATCGCTCCATTTCTCGTTGGATGGCCTCCGGATTCCCCAACAAAATGGGCTCCGCCAGGCCCTCCCGGGTAAGGATCTGGCAAGCCCGAAGGATCTTGTCGTGGGTCCCCTCGGGGAACACGATGCGTTTCGGATCGCTCTGTGCCTTGTTGAGGATGACCGTCATCATCTCCATCGCCTTTCCGAGGCGACTGCGGAGCTCCTCTTGATAGGCCTCCAGGTCAACATCCCTCCGTGCGACACCGCTCTCCACGGCGGCTTGGGCCACCGCCGGGGCCAGGCGGAGCAGCACCCGCTCGTCGAAGGGTTTGGGGAGGATGTAGTTCGGTCCGAAGGCCAAGTCTTGCCCGCCGTAAGCCCGCCGGACGGCGTCCGGGACGTCCTCCTTCGCCAGGGCCGCCAGTGCCCGAGTTGCCGCCACCTTCATCTCCTCACTGACGCCGCGTGCCCGAACGTCCAGCGCCCCTCGGAAGACGAAGGGAAAGCCCAGGACGTTGTTCACCTGATTGGGGAAATCGCTTCGCCCTGTGGCGACAATGGCATCGGGGCGGACGGCCTTGACCTCCTCGTACCCGATCTCAGGGTCCGGGTTCGCCATGGCGAAGATGATCGGGTATTCGGCCATGGACGCCACCATCTCCGGCGTGACGATGCCGCCGACCGAGAGGCCAATGAAGACGTCGGCTCCCTGCATGGCATCCGCCAGCGTCCGGGCCTCGGTGTCCCGGGTGAAACGTTTCTTGTACAGGTTCATGTGCTCCGCGCGGCCGTGATAGAGGACCCCCACCGAGTCCACGACGAGGACGTGCTCCGGCTGGGCTCCCAAGGTCGCGTAGAAATCCGCGCAGGCGAGGCCCGCCGCCCCCGCTCCCGAAATGACGATGCGGGCCTTCTCGAGCGTCTTCTCCTGGAGTTCCAGGGCGTTCAGCAGCGCCGCCCCCGAGATGATCGCGGTGCCATGCTGGTCGTCGTGGAAGACGGGGATGTCCAGCTCTTCGCGGAGGCGCTCCTCGATGAAGAAGGCGTCCGGCGAGCGGATGTCCTCGAGGTTGATCCCGCCGAAGCCGGGCTGGAGCGCCTTGACGACCTCCACGAACCGTTCGGGATCCGAACAATCGAGTTCGATGTCGAACACGTCGACGTCGGCCAGTTTCTTGAAGAGGACCGCCTTCCCCTCCATAACCGGCTTGGCGGCGAGCGGACCAAGGTCCCCGAGGCCCAGGATGGCGGAGCCATTGGTGACCACGGCCACCAAGTTGCCCCGTCCCGTGTAGGCGAAGACGGATGCGGGGTCCTTCTCGATCTCCCGGGAGACGGCGGCGACCCCGGGGGTGTAGGCGAGGGAGAGATCTCGCTGCGTGATTGTGGGCTTGGTCGATACGATGGCGAGCTTGCCGGGAGGGCGAAGGCGATGGTACTCCAGCGCCTCCTCCTCGCTGATGCGGGTGATGCCCAGCATGAAAACCCCGCCGAATCATCGGAAACCAAGCTATTTCAACCTTTTCGGGTTGGTTCCCCGCGGGAGAATCGCATGGTCCGAGACTTCATCGCCCGCCTTTGGGGCTCCGTCGCCGAGGTGGAGGGGGTCGAGATGCGCGACGGAATCGTGAGACGCACCCTGGTGTACGGGGCTGCCCTCATGCTCGTTCACTGGACGATTCGCGAAGGGACGGTCTTCGGGGCCCACACGCACGCCTTCGAGCAAGCGGGCTTCCTCTTGAAGGGGCGTATGCGCATGATCATCGACGGAAAGGCCTCTGAGCTGACGCCGGGCTCCTCGTACTTGGTTCCGACGGGAGTGGAACACGATGCCGTCGCCGAGGAGGACCTGGAAATCCTCGACGTTTTCGCCCACCCTCGGGAGGAGTATCTCCCCCAAGCCCCGCCGTAAACCTCTTTAACGGTCCGGTTGCATGGCGCGGCGAGACCAAGGGGCGGCACGATGAAGGTATCCTTCATTGGAACCGGCAGGCTTGGGAGCACCATCGCGTACACCACCGCGCTGCGCGGCCTGGCGGACGAGATCGTGATGGTCGACATCCTGGAGGATCTCGCCCGGGGCCAGGCCCACGACATGCGCCACGCCTTGGCGTACAAGACGGAGACCTCCATCCGCGCGGCCGGCTACGAGGAGATTGGCGAGTCGGGCGTCGTGGTCGTCACCGCGGGTCGCCCCCGCCAACCGGGGATGTCCCGGCTCGACCTCCTCGCCACCAACGCGCCGATCATGCAGGACATCGCCCAGCGGGTGGCCGACCTCGCGCCCCAAGCGGTCATGATCAATCTGACCAACCCGATGGATGTGATGAACTACGTGGCCCATCGAGCCTCCGGACTGCGTCGGATCCAGGTCGTGGGCTCGGGCGGCATGCTGGACACCGCCCGGTTCCGCGCGGCCCTGGCCGATCACCTCTCCGTTCCTGCCACGAGCATCGAGGCCTACGTCCTCGGGGAACACGGAGACAGCCAGGTGCCCGTGTGGTCGCGGGTCCTCGTGGACGAGGAATCTCAGGCGTTCTCTGAGGAGGAGCGGACCGCGATTCGAGAGAGCATCAAGGAGGTCGCCATCAATATCATCTCCGGGAAGGGGGCCACGGAATACGGCCCCGCCAACGGGACCGCGGACATGATCGAGGCCATCGTCCGCGAGGAGGCGATCCTCATCCCCTCCTCCATCGTGGCCAAGGGCGAGTACGGGTTGAAGGAGGTCAGCATCGGGATGCCCGTGGTCCTGGGGGCCGGAGGGGTGACCGAGATCCTCGAGTGGGACTTGGAGGCGGGTGAACTGGAGGCCCTCCAAGCCTCGGGGGAGGTTCTCGAGAAGGGTCGGGACGACGCCATTGCGGTCCTTGAGCAAGAGGGCTGACTCTCCTAGGATGTGCTACTTCTCAAGCACCCGTGTCATCCGATCGGCATCGAGAAGCTCGTCCAGTTCTTCATCGCTCAGGACGCCCTCCGCAATCGCCACGTCTCGCACCGTCTTGCCCTCGGCGAAGGCCTGTTGTGCGATCTCGGCGGCCCGATGGTACCCAATGTGCGGGGAGAGGGCCGTCGCCATGGCGGTGCTCCACTCCACCAGAGACTGGCAGCGCTCGCGGTCGACCTCGATCCCGCGTACCGCACGCTCGGTGAAGGCCCCCACGCCTCCCGCCCCCACCTGGATGGCGTGAAGGAGGTTGTAGGCGATCACTGGCATCATCACGTTGAGTTCCAGCTGGCCCGCCTGCGCGGCGTACGTAATCGTGGCGTCGTTTCCCAGGATCTGAAAGGCCGCCATATTGAGCATCTCCGCCATGACAGGGTTCACCTTCCCGGGCATGATGGAGGAGCCCGGCTGCACGGGGGGCAGTCGAATCTCCCCGAGCCCGGTCCGGGGTCCGGAACTCAGGAGGCGGATGTCGTTGGCGATCTTGATGAGGCTGACAGCCAAGGTCTTGAGAGCTCCGCTCACCTCGACAGCGGCGTCGGTGTTCTGCATCGCCTCGAAGAGGTTGTCCGAGAGACGGAAGGGGAGCCCAGTCTGCCGGGCGACCTCAGCGATGGCCAACTCCGGATAACGGGGATGGGCGTT
>JBHHWA010000027.1:0-8227 GCA_046756285.1 Thermoplasmata archaeon | reverse complement strand
ACCTAGAAGACCGCGGGGGAGGAGTTTGCGGAGGGGAGAAGCAACCAATCTCGTCGGCGTCGGAGCAACCTCATCCCATCCCGCGGGCGCATGATGGACCCAGAATTAATAATTTTCCCCTGTTTGACGGAGGACTGTCCCGTTCCTAGGCGTGGAAACAGTCGTCCAGGGGCATGCTGCAGAGGTGGCAGTAGTGGAAGAGCCCGTCACAGTCGTAGCCGAAGTCGTGACCGCAGCTGCGAACGTCTGGGGCCCCGAAGGCGTCTTCCATGGGTTCCACTCGCGGCCGCTGGCAGTGAGTTCGACAGCCATAAATCTTTCCTTCGGCAATCGACGATGAAGAATCATCCTTTATCGCCATTCGCCTTCCTGCGCTCATGGACACGGACGAGCTGATGGCCCTGGCCCTTGAGATGGTCGGCTTCTCGGAGATGCCCGCGGACTCCCAGATCCACGTGCCTGGGAGGGACCTGAGGCGCCTGCTCGTGGGCATCGACATCGGCGTCGGCGAACTCCTCCTCGCGCGGGAACAGGGCTTCGATGGAGTGATCGCCCACCACCCCATCGGGGGCCACGCCAGCGTCCACTTTCACCACGTCCTTCGTCGGCACGCCGAGCTCATGGAGGAGGCCGGGGTGCCCGCGGGGGAGGCTCAGGAGGCCGTAGAGGCGCTTTCCGGCCCCCAGGAGACGGCCCGCCATGCGGGGAACTACGACCGGGTCCCCGCCTTCGCCCGCTTCCTCCGCTTGCCCCTCCTGAACATCCATCAGCCCTGGGACGAGATGGGGCGGCAGCGCATGGTCGGCGCCTTGGAGGTCTGCCCGGAAGACGCCACGGTGGAGGAGGGAGTCGCGGCCCTCCACGCCCTCCCGGAGTTTGGGGTGGCGGAGACCGCCATCGCCATCCGGCTCGGGGAGGCCGGGAATCCCCTGGGACGCTGGGTGGTGGCCCACGGGGCCGGGACGAACGGCGGGTACCCCGTCGCCCGGGCCTACTTCGGCCACGGGGTGGACACCGTCGTCTACATCCACATCCTTCCGGCGGACCTCCAACGCCTGCGGGAGGACCCCGCCCTCGAGGGGAAGAACCTCGTGGTCACGGGCCACATCGTCAGCGACTCCTTGGGAATCACACCCTACATCCAGCGCCTGCGGGAGGAGGGGTTGGAGGTGGTCGCCCTCGGCGGGGTCTTGGAGCCCTGATCACTCCCCAGGCGCTGCCGTGAGAAGAGCCCGTATGGAGCCCCGTCTCAAAATGTAGGCCGCCATGACCGCCAGGGCGGCGATCCCGTTGGCGATCAACCACGCGTACCCCACTCCCACCAGGTCGTAGAACGGGAGCAGCACGTAAGAAAGAACGATCGTCCCCGTTGCCACGAACGCCCACAGGGCGATGATGGCCCGGACCCACTTCATCACCCGGGCGACCGCGACGAACAGGCCGTTCACCGCCACGAAGATCGCGGAGATGGCCAGGACCTGGAGGAGCTGGACCCCCTCCGGCGGGAAGGTCTCCGCGAAGAGGGACAGCAGCCACGCGCCGAAGAACCAGATGAAGGCGATGCCCACGACGAGGAGGGGGAGGACGAACCGGAGGGTCCGCCGCAGGTCCCGCCGAAGCCGGTCCGTGAAGTGGGATCCCTCGGCGTAGAGGGAGACGCTGGCCATGAGGGGGACGGCGAACAGGAGGCTGGCGATGAGCCAGGGGATGCCGAAGAAGGCCGCCGCCTCGACACTACCGGTGAAGCTGGTGACGATGAGCAGGATGACCGGGTAGGGGAGGACGTGGAAGATCTCCGCGATGTGGTTCCCGATGGAGAAGTGGAACATCTCCCCCAGGAGGTCCCGGTCCACCAGCGGCATGAGGCGGAACCCGGGGTAGAGGCGGGGCAGCAGGAAGAGGAAGGCCACGGCGAGGGCGAGCAAGTGCGCCACCATGAGGGAGGCAAGGACGCCCAACACCCCGAGGAGGCCGATGAGGAGGAGGGGGGCGACGAGGCGCACCGCCTGGAATAGGCTGCTCCGGGCCACGACGTAGGAGGCCTTCCGCCCGGCCACGAAGGTATTGTCCACGATGGGGACCGTCACGGAGAAGACGGCCAACAGGAGGAAGATCGGGACCAAGGCCGCGAGGCTGACGACATCCGCGCCTGGGGGGAACCAGAGATCGAAGGTGAACCAGAGATCGAAGGTCAGCAGGAGGAGGACCGCGAGGAGGAACGCGACGGCCACGCTGACGGTGAGGGCGCTGTTCACCATCCGGCCCCGCTTCTCCCCTTGGGAGCCGGGGAGGAACCGAATCAGGCCGATGCCGAAGCCCAGTTGGGCGACAGTGGCGGTGAGAGTAACGACCCCCACCAGCAAGAGGGCCTGCCCCACCGCTTCCAGGTCCCCTGAAAGCCGGGTCACGATGAGCCAGAAGAGGAAGCCGGCCCCCGCGACCATGAGCGTGTGAAGAATCAGGAAGATGGCGTTCTTGTAGAGGGGGGAGCGAATGTCTTCGATGACCTCCTTGACGAGGTCCGACGCCATCGTCGCCCGTAGTCCCAGGAGTGCCTTAACCCTTAACCCAGGGCGCCACGGACGGGCCGACCACCCTTTAAGAGAGGCGGGGGGTTAAGGAGCCTGGGCGGGCTTAGTCTAGCCTGGTAGGACCCGAGCTTGCCATAGGACCCTGCAAACAGCTCGTAGCGCGGGTTCAAATCCCGCAGCCCGCATCCGCCGGGGCCTCAATCCCATCGCGGCGGGCCCTGCGCAATCCGCCGCTCCATCCCCGCGGGATCGTTGGGCAGGAACTCGTGCCAAACCGTCAGTCCTGCTTCAACGAGGGGCTCCAGCTTGGCCTGGGCCGCCGCCGGGTCCTTCCCGGGCGTCGGACCCCCCGTGACGATATCGTACGGCGCTGGGGTCGTTCGGTGCTCATCAATGGCCGTACGGATTGCACGAATGTCGTCCGCGGTCATCTCGTGGTACGTCCCATCCGTCGTGACCTTGTAGAAGACCGCCCCGTCCCATCGGGCCGCCCGTCGGAGCGGGCCTTCCCGGGACCAACCCCCACCGACCCAAATCGGGATCCGTGGACGTTGGACCGGTTGAGGCTGGAAGGTGACCTCCCTCAATCGGAAGTGCTCCCCATGATAGGAGAAGGGCTTCCCGCTCCAGAGTCCGTCGAGAATGTCTAATGCCTCATCGAGCTGCCGGGCCCGCTCTCGCGTCTCGGTCGTCTCGCCGCCAAACTGAGAGAAGCCCCCGTCGGTATCGTCGCCCACCCCAACGCCAAGTGTGAAGCGGCCCTGAGAAAGGTGATCGAGGGTCACCGCCTCTCGCGCCACCTTCCAGGGTCGGCGGCGGGCCAGTGGGGACACTGTGATGTCCAGGCGAATGCGTTCGGTGCGGACCGCGATGGCCGCCAGAACGAGCCAGGGGTCATAGAGCGGGCCCTCGCGGTAGTAGCTCACGTAGTCCTCCAGGGACACGCCGTCCCATCCCGCCACCTCGGCCTGGACCCCGGCTTCGACCAGACTCCGCACGTCCCCGTCGATACCTTGGATCGGGAGATCGACCACGAGATCCACGCGAGCCAGCTCTCCGGTCGGCGAGACTCGAAGGGAGTTCATATAGGCAACGGGCGCGCTGGACGAGCCCGTGACCACGCTGGGGGATCTCGGGGAGAGGGCCCTCGTTCGACGCCTCCTCGAGATCTATGGGGAGGCCCCGGAGCGGGGTCTCGGGGACGACGCGGCCTTCCTCCCCGTAGGCGACCGGTACCTCCTGTTGGCGACGGACTCGATCAACGCCCGAACCCACATTCCGCCGGGGGTCGCCGGCGACCAGGTCGGCTGGTACGCCGCCGCCGTCAACCTCAGCGACATCGCCGCCATGGGCGGGAAGCCCTTCGGCCTCCTCGTCTCCCTGATCCTGCCCCCGCGACTCGAGGTCGCCTACGTGGAAGCGATGGCCCGCGGCCTTCGGGCCTGTGCGGAGAACTACGACGTCGCCGTCCTCGGGGGCGACACGAAGGAAGGGGCCGAGGTCTCGGTCTGCATCGCGGCGGCGGGGTGGACCGAAGGCAAGCGGGTCCTCCGCCGGAAGGGCGCCCGGCCCGGGGACGTCCTGGCCGTGACCGGCGTCCTGGGCTGGGCCGGCTGGGGCTTGTCCCAGCTGAAGGCGGGGATGGAGGAGAACCAGGCCATGGACGCGGTCATGCGTCCCCAGCCCCGGGTGGAGGAGGGCCTCCTCCTCGCCGCGTCCGACGGCGTGACCTCCTGCATCGACGATTCGGACGGGCTCGCGGCTTCCCTGGGACAGCTGAACGAGGCGGGCGGAGTCGCGTTCCGGCTCGATTATGAGAGCCTCCCGCAGGCCCCTCCGTTGTCGGGGCTGGACTCCGAGACGCAGAAAGACATCCTCCTGTTCCAGGGCGGTGACTTCGAGCTTCTCTTCACCTGTGTGGCGGCGCGATGGGAGGCGGTACGGGAGAGTTTGTCCGAAATGGGCACGCAGGCAACGGCGATCGGGGAAGTTCTGGACCCGGGGGGCAACCTCCTCCGATTCGGGGGGCACGAGGAGGTCCTAGAAGCCAAAGGCTACGAGCATTTCAGGTAGCGGACTTGCAGCCCAAAATATATAGCGGGCCCGCCATCATTTACACTTCCTGGCATGAAGGAAGCCCTTCTTTACGAGCCCGTTGAAGGTGGGAAGGTCGTCTGCACCGCCTGCGCCCGCTATTGTAAGATCGGGGAAGGACAGATTGGGTTGTGCGGGATTCGGCAGAATCTGGACGGAAAACTCCAGCTTCTCGTGTACGGGAAGGTCATTGCCGGGCATGTGGATCCCATCGAGAAAAAACCTGTGACTCACTATATGCCGGGGTCGAAGATCTTTTCGATTGCGACGACGGGATGCAACTGGCTCTGCCACCCAGCCGGCTCTCAGATCCTGATGTCGGATGGCGAGAAGCGAAACGTCGAAGACCTGGCCCCAGGAGACTCCGTCTGGTCATACGATGTCGAGAACGGCATGGAAATTCATCCGTCAGTTGTAACACACACGGGAAGCCGCGTGGCTCCGTTGTGGGAACTTCGCACAGGGTCCAGTTCAAGGCGTCGAATCTTCCTGACGGAGGAGCACCCGGTCCTCACGAAATCGGGTTGGAAACCCGTCCAGAAAGTCCGGCGGGGCGAATACATCCTCAAGGCTTGGTATCAGAACACGAAGTCTTGGAAACGTAACCGATCCAAGGCGATCCAGAGGTCAATCTTCCATTGCAGGAATTGTGGGCAAACCGCCAGGGGTCTCGCCGACTGGAATCGTCATCGCGGCGAATGCTACACTCGTGGCATAACCATGGCGCCAGAGGTACGACGAAAGCACAGTGAGCGCATGAAAGCCAACAACCCGATGAAGGACCCTGAGGTCGTGAAACGTGTCGTGGCTACGGGCCGACGTCGATATCTCAGAGACCCGACGCACGGCTGGCATCGGAACGCGGAGCGGCTTCGGAAGTACCTCCATCGTCACCCCTCCAACGGGCAGAAGCGTCTATACGGGCTCCTCGACGAGCTTGGAGTCAAGTACGAGAAGGAATTTCGAATTTACCCAGAGAAGCGGCTGCCGGAATCACGGGGTTTCTACATCCTCGACGCGGCAGTCCCGAACCGGGCCCTCGATATCGAAGTAGACGGCTGGTGGCACTTCAACGATGACAACGTCATGAAAAGCGACAGGATTCGGGATCGGACCTTGCGCCGGAACGGATGGAAAATCCTTCGCATTCCTGGTTCCTATGTCTTTAACCACCCAGAGGAAGTCAAAGCGCTGATCATCGAAAGGCTGCAGGGGACTCAGATGGAGAACAGGAGGTCATGGGTCGTTGTCGATGGAGCACGGCCGGCGAGCCGAGTTGAGGAGGTCTTTAGCATCGAGACGCTCCCGCATCACAACTACGTGGCTGACGGCGTGATTGTTCATAACTGTGCGTACTGTCAGAATGCCGACATCTCCCAGCGCCGGAAAGTGGAAGGCACCGACATCAACCCCGAGGGGGTGGTGGACCTCACCCTCAGCCAGGGGGCGCAGGGCATCGCATATACGTACAATCAGCCCACGATTTTCATGGAGTTTGCCCACGACATAGGGGTGCTGGCCCGCCAAGCCGGCCTCATCAACATTTTCGTATCCAACGGCTACGACACCCCTCAGACGATTGCCATGATGCCGGACTTCCTAGACGCCATCACGGTAGACTTCAAGGGGAACGGGGAGCCGAAGTTCGTCCGCCGTTACATAGGCATTCCCGATCCGCAGCCCATCTTCGACAGCCTGATCGAGATGCGGGACAAGACCGATGTCCACATCGAGATCACCGATCTCGTCGTCCCGAAGGTAGGGGACGACCTGGAGTACGCGCGTAAACTTTCGCAGTTCGTCTACGACGAGCTCGGACCCACTACTCCCATCCACTTCCTTCGGTTCCACCCGGACTACAAGATGATGGACTTGCCTCTGACTCCTGTGGAGACGCTGGAGAAGCACCACCAGGTGGCTAAGGAAGTCGGCCTGAACTACGTTTACATCGGAAACGTCCCCGGGCATCCCCTCGAGCATACGTATTGCCCGGGCTGCGGCCGCATCGCCATCCAGCGCCACGGCTTCGACATTCAGGGCTGGGGCCTGGACGACCAGAACCGATGCCGCGGGTGCGGCTACCAGCTCCCCATCGTCGGCGACCTGCAGCCCACCTGGCAGGAGTTCCGGTTCCGCCCCGTCATGTAGCGATAGGGTGAAACGCGAGGCCCACGTGCCTCGCATGTGACCCGAGCTGCACGCCTGTGGACAATCGGCATCGACCCAAACGAGGAGGAGGCTTTACTAGCCGGCTTGCATGAGATTTCGCTTCCTATGCTCCGAGATCGTCCTGGATTCAGGGGCATTTTCCTCCTCCGAACGCGGGAGGGTTCGCATGAGTTGAGCTATCTTACGCTGTGGCGCGACGTGACAGCATTGGAAGAGGCCGTCCGCAGCCCGGAGTGGGAGGAGGCCCTCCGCCGCTACGAAGCCCTGAAGATTCAGCTGACGGGGCCGAAGATCGCGCACTACGACATCATCGCATGGGGAATGGGGCGACTAGGGAGGGCCGCGAGCAACGCTAAACGAGCTGGCCCCGCTCCATAACGGGCTTCCCGTCGGCCTCCAAGGCAATCCCCTTCAGCACGGCATCCACCTCCGCACCCGATCGCACGTCGCCGCCGAGGACGAAGTTGTCCCCGAACCCCACGTGGAGGACCCCCAGCGCCTTCCTGGCCTCGAGGGAACTCGCGTGCAGGCTCGCCCGGGGGTTGAAGCCCACGCCAAGGCGGGAGAGGTGCCGGCCTTCGTGCCCCCCAGCGTCCATGGCCGATTCCGCCTCCTGGGCCCCGCTCACACGCACGGCGTAGCCCTCGCGAACCGTCACCGTGGCGGGAGCGCGGAGGAAGTGCTGGAAGAAGACGTCCACGTGTAGGGACCCCTCCGCCGACCCGTCGACCGCGGGCACGAGGAGCTCCCCAGCCGGGAACGTCGCGAAGTCCCCGCGACCCCGGCAGAGCCCCGTGTCCTCGGTGATCCAGGACTGGCCCTCCACACTGACCGTCAAGTCGGTGCCTCGGGAGGTCGTCACCCGGAGGGTTCGGGCCCGACGCAACCGCTTGCTCGCCAGGGCCATGGCCTCCTCCACCTCTTCGTGGTTGGCGGTCAGGCAGCCGTCGGCCATCATCGCCTCCGTGATTTGGGGAACGGAGACGACACGGGTCCCGCCTCGGGTGACCTGACGACGGGCGTCGGTGTGGCTCAGGGAATGCTGGGTGGCCAGGATGACCGCGTCGGCGTCCTTCATCGCGGCGACGACGGGCTCGAGGGGCTCGGCCCCGGGGCTGGCGACCTCCAGGAGCGTCAGGAAGGCGTCGGCGCCCGTCCGCCGGGCCGCCTGGACGAGGGCCCGGCCGATGGGCAGGTTGGGCTCGTCCACCAGGACCATGGCCGTCTCCTCTCCCTCCAGCGCGAGGGAGATCTCGACCAGGGAGCGAGCGCCCGCGCTCAGGTCCACGGGGCCGGTAGGGGGCGGGGGGTTCTAAAACCCTTCCAGGGGTTGATAATGTCCGCGGAAGGTTTATGGGGATGGCTCGGGAAGAGGGCCGGCGCATGGCTGCCCCCGATGAGTTAGAGCGGGTCTTGCGAGACTTCAACTTCAC
>JBHHWA010000026.1:0-8231 GCA_046756285.1 Thermoplasmata archaeon | reverse complement strand
GCCTGGGCTCCCGCGACAAGCCCAAGAGGCGGAGCGAGCCCGAAGATGGGTGGTGCCCAGTTCAGCGCGACCAGAAGCGCCAAGGCGAGCAGCGGGAGACCTGAGAGCCGGGGGCGCCTCGCGGAGGCCATGAAGGGCTTCGATTTCTACAGCGGAAGGAAATACCCTCTCACACGGTTATCAGGAAGGAGTATGACTGAGCGAGGGGACCTCCTGCATGAGCGCCGCATCCCTGAAGGCCCGGGGGAGCCTGGGTCAGGCCCTGCGGGGGCGCCTGTCGCTCCCGATAACAGACGCGCTAGCTTTATAATGGGAGAGGGGCCAGCCTTTCTCGCGAGATGCCCATCGACTCCCCTCTCTTCAACCTACAACCGAACTCCAAGCAGGAGGCCGACGAGTGGATTCTCGTCCTCATCGGCGCCCTGCGCAAGAAGTCCGACGAAGGCGAGTGGAGCCTGCGAATCGTCCACAACGACGGAGAGGAGCTCGCGTTTGAGTGCGACCCTCCTCTCTCCAACGAGGACGTATCCGAGATTTTCGTCCGATACCACATTCAGAAGATGACGGCAAATGCCGAGGATCTGAGGGGGGATCCATGACATCCCTGGAGGAGCCACGGGTTAAGCTGAAAGTCTGTCTGGTAGGTGAACCGGCCGTTGGGAAGACATCCCTAATCCGCCGCTTCGTCTACGACGATTTCAACGACGACTACACCGTCACGCTCGGAACGCGTATTACCAAGAAGGAACTCCGCCTGCCCCTGTCCGATGGCGGCGACCCCGAAGGGGTGACCCTCGTTATCTGGGACATCATGGGGCAGGAAGGCATCCGGGAGCTCCTGAAGGAGGCGTTCTTCCAGGGAGCCCAGGGAATTCTCATGGTCTGCGACGTGACCCGGCCCGATACCCTTGCCCAGCTGGAGGGCTGGCGGGAATCGGTTCAGGAAGTCGCGGGACCGCTGCCCTCCTACCTCCTCGGGAGCAAGGTCGACCTGACCGACGAAGTTTCATTATCCGAGGCAGACCTGAATGCGGCCTGCGCGGGATGGGATTGTTCTTGGCAGTTCAGCAGCGCCAAAACCGGCCAGGGCGTGGAAGAGGCCTTCGAGAAACTTACCCGCCTCATCCTCGATGGAATGCGCGCACCGGCGCAATAAGTCAAGTCCGATCGAGAATTACGGCCCGCTTAAGGTGAATTTCTCGCTCACTAGGCGGAAGGGGCCACGGCCTTCTCCGCCATGATCTTCTCGAGGACCTTCTCTCCAAGGGTGTAAAACACGGGTTCCACGTTCTCCCCCGTCTTTGCGCTTGTAAAGTAGTAGGGCGAATCGAAGGCCGCGGCGTACCCGTCCACCTCGCGTTCGCCGACGAGCATAACCGCCTCGTCCCGGAGGTCGGCCTTGTTGATGGCGTAGATGACGGGGACCGGGCCCGTGACTTGGAAGACAGACTCGACCCATTCATCCAGCGCCCGAAGGGTGGAGTGGCGCAATAGGTCACAGACAGCGATGATGCCCTGCGTCCCGAGGAAGAAGGCTTCGCGCAGGAGGTCCCGGACCTGCTTCTCGCCCATGATGTCCCAGATCAGCATGTCCATTTGGACGACGCCTTCATCCTGGGTCACCGGCATCTGAAGTTCCTTCTTCGAGATTTTTGCACCCAGGGTGGTGATGTAGCTGTCGTCGAATTCGTCCAAAACGTACCGCCGAATCAGGCTGGTCTTGCCCACCGCCGCCTCGCCAATGAGGCAGATCTTGACCTTGAGGCGTTCTCCGGCTTCCACGGGGATCCCTCGACTCCAATCTTGTCCCGACCTCCCCGTTATTAACCTGCCGAACCAATTCTCAACAAGCGCCCAGGCCGGAACGAGGCGACGTTGTTCGCGTCCGTGGGAAAAACGGAGAAAGCTTCTTAAGTGCGGCATGCCACCCCCGCACATGGGCCGCATCGGCCGTGGCTGGCAGATGAGCAAGATTAGCTTTGGTATCCTGCGTCAGGACAAGGAGCTCGTCCTCTTCCCCTTTCTCGCCCTCCTCATCTCGGGCCTAGCCTGGGGCCTCCTCCTGGCGAGCATCTTCTTCCTCGAGATCCCCTTCTTCAACCAGTTCGCTGGCAACCCGCTCCTCTTCTTCAGTCTTCTCCTCCTCTTCTACTTCCTCACCGCATTCGTTGCAGTGTACTTCCAGGCGGCCGTGGTCGGCTCCGCGATGATCCGTTTGGAAGGGGGGCACCCGACCGTCCGTGATGCCTTCCGCCAAGCCAACAAGCACCTCGGGAAACTCTTCCTGTGGGCCCTCCTCACGGCCACAATTGGGCTCATCCTGCGGGCCATTCGCAGACAGGCGGGCATCCTCGGCGGCCTCATCGCCGGTGCCCTGGGCGTGGCCTGGGCCTTGGCAACGTCCATGGCGGTTCCCGTCATCGTAACCGAAGGACTCGGACCCTGGGCTGCCCTGAAGCGATCTGCCTCTCTCTTCCGGCGCGCGTGGGGTGAGACCCTCGTAGGGGGCTTCGGGATCGGCCTCGTCCTCGTACTTCTGGGCCTCCTGGGGCTGCTGCCGCTGCTGATCGGTTTCCTCCTGGGGACGGGAACGACGCTCCTCGTCGGGGGCGCGGTCGCCCTCGCGTACTGGTTCGCTCTCATCCTCATCTGGGGAGCGGCCTGGCCTGCGTTCTCGGCCGTGCTCTATCAATACGCCGCCGAGGGCCGTGAGGTTCCGGGGCTCCCGGAGGACATTCTCGCTCCCGTCGTCCAGGCCTAGCGGCCGTCACGCGGGGCGGAGGAGACGGACCACATCCCTCCAGCCGGCGTCCGTCTTGAAGCCCTTAGGGTGAAACGAAGTCCGTCGCGACACGAATCCCGCCTCGGCGAGCCGTCGCAGGGTCTCGGCCATCGATGGGGGAGAGATGCGGAGGTGGTGGGCGACCTCGTCCGTCGTGTAGAAGAGAGCCGGTGCATCCGCCTCCCCGTGCCAGGTTTCGAGGAGGCGGTCCAGGAACGCGGGCATGTACGCGGGCACGCGCATCTCGATGAGTAGGTCGGCCTCGTGGAGGGGGCCGGCCCAGAGGGGGCCTGCGTCGCCCGCCGACCCTACGACGCGCTCCTCCCCACTCGCGAGGGTAACGTATCCGAGCTGGCCGAGGGCGGTGTCGGCTCGTCGGGCCCCGGATTGCACGTGGAAGAAGAGTTTGTAGTAGTGCTCCCGCCACATGCAGAGGAGGGGCCGGGCGGCCAGCTCAAGGCGTGCAGCGGTGCGGACAACGAACCCCGCCAGGATGCGAACCCCCGCCTCGTGGCGGAAGGGACCCGGGATCGGGACCGCATCGTAGCGGCGACGGCAGGTCTTCGGATAGGTCCCCGCGAGGGGGGCTGTGTCCGTCGCGGTGACGGCGAGATAGCCCGGAGCGCGGAGGCTACGCAACGCGTTTTCGATGAAGGGGGCGGGGCTCCCAAAGGGGTCGACGTCCACGTAGTCGAACCGCTCGGTGGTGAGGAGGGCGTTGAGGTCTTCGCAGAGGACGCGTACGTCCGTGAGGCCGTTGCGAGCCGTGTTGTGGCGAATCAGATCGCAGGCTTCTCGGCGTCGATCGTTCAGGCTGAGGTCCAAGGGTGCAGGCACCTCTAGGGCGAACCGAATGCCTTGGATGCCCGTCGACGCGAGGCCGTCCAGGACCCGGCGCACGTTGCTGCCAACCGCGCGTAAGAGGAGAACGGAGACGTGCCGGGGCGTCGCCATGGCAGCGTTATAGAAGGGCCCTCCCCCGACCTTCCCGGGTCCATGCCGGGCGTGGTTCGCAGGGACGAGGACCTCGGCCAGGCCCTCCTGCACCGGGGTCAGCTCCGCGACGTGGGTTACCGTTCCCATTCGCCCTTGAGCAACCCCACGATCTTATAGGGAAGGAGGTTCCGGTTCACCGGGGTCACCTCCAGAATGCGTACGTCGTCCCGACGGCGGATGTCCTGGAGGAGGGGGTTCCTGGACTTCTTGTGGAGGGTTAGGATTACGGGCTTCTCGGAGTCTAAGGCGTCCTTCACGGCCTCCACGAACTCCTCGCTCTCCATCTCCATCTTTCCCACCTCGTCGACGACGACGATGTCTGCCTCCTCCGTGGCCCGGCGCACCGCGTTGACGCCGATGCCGTTCAGGGCCTCGATGTCCACGCCGTGAGCCCCTACCTTGACCTTGGACTCGATCTCGGGCGAGGCCAGAACCTCCCGCTTCTTCGTGGCCCAGTCCGTGACCCAGAACCCCCGCCGCCGTCCATCCTGGAGGATGGGCTGCGTCACCATGCCGCCGACCTGCCCCCCGGCGGCCTCCAACATCTCGATGACCTTCAGGAGGGCGTAGGTCTTTCCGGCGTTTGGAAGCCCGGTGATGCCAATCTTGAGGCTCGTGACCATGGATCCGCGGGCCCGGAATGGCGTCCTGGCCTATTAAACTCGTATGAGGAGGCACAACGAGTCCGCAGCCTTCGCTCTAAGAGCCCTTCCGGCTGCCTCCGGCGGTCAGACGCTCGCTAATCTCGTTCAGGCTTCGGAGGACGATGAAATCCCCCTCGGGATGCTTCCCCTTCCGATCGATGAGCATGGGGGTGATTCCCACGCGTAAGGCTCCCTGCACATCCGCCTTGACGTGATCGCCGATGTGGACTGCGGCGGACGGGGAGACCTCCATTGCAGACAGCGCGGACCGGAAAATCCTGGGATCCGGCTTCTCCGCCCCCACGGCGTACGAATAGGTGATGGACTCAAAGTGGCGAGTCAGGTCGAGTTTTTCCAACCCCTCGGGCAGATTGTGGGTCGCGTTGGAGATGACGCCCAATCGATACCCCTCCGCTTCCAGCCCTGTGAGGGTCGATCGTACGTCATCGAAGAGGTGACTGACGACGCCTTGGAAGAGACGTCGAACCGTCTGGAGAATCGCCTCGTCAGGCGACAGGCCCAGCCGGCGGAGGAGGGCCTCGTCGTAGCGCCGAAAGAATGCCTCCTGCCCCTCGGGGGTCGGGAAGGAACCACGGAACTCGTCATCGGTCTCGTTGAAGGCGCGGATGATATCGGGGCGATTGAACTCGGGACCCCCTACGCCTGACTTCGCAACGATCTCCTCCGCGGTCACGGTATGCCCGTGCTCCTCCAGGGCGCGGACCCAGATCACATCGGCCTTCGGCTCCGCCCACGCGAGGGTTCCCCCGACGTCGAAGAATAGAACTTCGTAGCGTCGGGAAGGCATGACCGTTGCCGCACGCGGGCCCTCGCGATAACCTTTCGCCGTCGAGGTCTTCGGCAAAGACGGCAAGAGTAGGCGTCCACCGCTAGCCTATGCGCGAGGCTGAGCTGGGCCAGGATCCCGAGCTGGTCGTAGTGCACGCGGCTTTCCGTGACTTCACCACCTTCCTACCTGCTCACGATGACGCAGGTGTCACCTAGTCTTACTGCGAGTCCACAGAAGGAACAAAAGCAGGGGAGCGAGAGCGATTCCAACAAGAAGGATGCCCGTCAAGAATGGCAGCACAAATATCGCGACAATGAGATAACCCCCAAACAGCACCAGGCCGATGAATAGCACGATCAAGAGCGCCATCCTAAGACCGAATCTCGCGATTCGGCGCCGGTCAAGGTAGCCAGTCAACTTTCCTCTCCTTACCGGTCTCCGCCCTTGTCGCCCCGCCTTCGACGGATCAGGAGTACCGCTACTGCGTTGCCCTCTTCCATGCCGAAAAGCAATAGGGTCGGACACTAGAAAGCTTCAACTGGCCTGTAGCCGCGAGGCGCTGCCGGCAAGAGGGGAACCGATTCGGTTCAGTGCCCAGAAGCTTATCTAACCCACAGGGTTGCGAGAAACGTGCCTCACAAGTTCGACCCCGACCATCTGGAGAGGCTGATCGATCCGGGACGGGTCGAGTGGCAGGACCCGGTGGCGATTCTCCGAGCCTTTGGTCTCCGCCCCGGGATGACGTTGGCCGACGTGGGCTGCGGGCCTGGGTTCTTTTCCCTGCCCGCGGCGGGCCTCGTCGGGAAGGAGGGACGGGTCTACGCCATCGACGTGCAGGAACCGATGCTATGGGCCCTCCAGGCTCGACTCCTGGAGGCAGGGGTCCACAACGTGCTTCCCGTCCTGTCCCGGGAGGACCTCATCCCCCTCTCAACCGAATCCGTCGATATCGTCTTGCTGGTCAATGCCCTGCATGAACTCGACGGCGACAAAACGCTTCGGGAGACCCATCGGCTACTCCATGAGGACGGTCGCTTGGGTGTTGTGGATTGGAAGAAAGAGCCGATGGAGGAGGGCCCACCGTTGGAGCACCGCGTCTCCGTGGACGATGCCCGAGCCGCGCTGGCGGGGATCGGATTTGTTGGGGAGGAAGTGGAAGTCGGACCCTTCCACTACGGGCTCCTTCTCAGGAGGGTCGAAAGCGTTCATCGGTCGACCCCGTCTGGCGGGCCTTCATGAAGCTCATCGGCGTCCTCGGCGGTCAAGAGCCAGCGGAGGAGTTCCTGGCAATGGCCGAGGAGGTGGGGTACCGTATCGCCCAAGAAGGGGCCGCCGTGATCTGCGGAGGCTTGTCCGGGGTGATGGAGGCCGCTTGTAAGGGGGCGAAGCGGGGGAACGGCCTGACCATCGGCGTGCTGCCTACCATACGGAAGGGCGACGCCAATCCCCACGTCGACATCGTCATCGCCTCGGGGATGAGCACCGCCCGCAACGTCATCATCGTTCGCTCCGCCGATGCCCTCATCGCCATCGATGGGAGCTACGGGACCCTCTCGGAGATCGCCCATGCCTTCGAGCAGCGAAAACCGGTGGTCGCCCTCGGAAGCTGGGAGATGGGAAACCTGGGCATCCCGGCCGATCTCTACCGAACGGCCGAGGACCCTCGAGAGGCCGTGACTTTGGCGCTCGCCTTGGCGGAGAACGCGGACGACTCCTCCGTTCCGTTTCGCGGGTCGACGTAGGCTCCACTCGCGGTGGGCTACCGCTTCTCCACGTCCTCGCCCCCGGCGAAGACGTCTTGGACCGCGTTGTAGAGGTCCTCCATCCCGTAAGGGATCTCTGAGGAGATGGGGGTGAACCGCCGGTAGACACCGATGGTCTCCAGCGCCTTCAGGAACTCCGCGTCCAGGACCTGCTTCGGACTCGCGCCCTCTTCCACGAGGGCATCGTAGAGGGCATAGGGGTCGGAGGACCACTTGAGAACGACCTTGAGGTCCTCCTCGGACAGCATATCGGCCTTGGACAGGACGTTCAGGAAGGGGAGCGAGTGCCGGAACTGGGCGGTGGCGCTCAGTAGGAGGGAACTCACGAGGCCCGAAGGGCTCTTCACCAGGATGGGGTCTGAGAGGTAGGCCAGAAAACCGTCATTCCGTCCGAGGGCCTCAATGACGACGCGGCTCGCTTCGCGGAAGGTGAAGAGTTCCATCTGCCCCGGGGTATCCACCAGAAGGAAGTCGGTCTCGAAGCCCTCGAGCACCTGGCTAACCTCTCTGACGTGCGCAGCGATCAGGTCCGCCGCGACAATCTGGGCGCCATTCGGACCCAGCTCATACTCGTCCATGATCTCGGAGAGGCGAATCCAATCGCGAATGTCGACGTCCGGCTCGTAGGGGACCGTTTCGGCCCCGGGGTCCAGGTTCAGGGTGACGGCGTCGTACCCCTGGAGGACGGCCCAGGCACGGTAGGCCTCTACGAGGCTGCTCTTCCCACTGCCGGCCGTCCCCACAACGTACACGATGGGGGTGGTGACCACGAGGTCGCGAGTGGCTCGGGGCTAATTAAAGCGTGGGGGACGGGCCTGAAGGGACATTCGGGGCGCATGAGGGCCCTTTCGAACCCTTGACCAATCGGTATCTCCGGAGGGGCCTAAGAGCCGATCGCTCTACCTGGCTGAGCTACAGGCCCGTCGGGGGACCATGAGCGGCGGTTGGGCTTAAAGATATTGAAGCCGGAGTAGGCACGGCGAGTCTTTATAGACGCTGCCGCGTGGCGACCTCGTGGACGCGCAAGAGCTGGGAGATCCTCGCCTCGAGTACCAGCCCCTCCCGGCGAGCCCTCTGCTCATTGCCCTCCTCATCCTGACGATTATCGTCACGGCAATTGGCATTCCTGCGGCGACTCTCGCCGAGCTCCCTCTGGAGCTTTGGTGGTTGTGGATCGCGCCGCCGCTCCTCATCGCCAGCGCCATAGTCCTCGCCCGCCAGAGTCCTCTCCGCCTCTATGAGGAGGGGTTGGAAAT
>JBHHWA010000025.1:0-8273 GCA_046756285.1 Thermoplasmata archaeon | reverse complement strand
AACGGTTGGAGTTCTCTGGAACTTTGGGTCCCTTCTAGGCAGCGGCGACTGGGATTCGCAGCTATGAATGAGAGCGGGATTAGCAATAGTTCTAGACGAACAATAAGGGGGATTATGAGCCAGGTGACGGCCGTAAGCCCCCTTCTGCCTATTCTTGCCCCTGCTGCCTCTCTGCCCCCCACTGACCCCGGAGCGACCCCAGGCTTCCTCCAGATGCCTCGTACACCCGCCGGTGCAACCCCCACAGCAACTCGATGAACCGGTTGCGACGAATGGCAAGCATGCGTGGGACTATCCGGAGGCGGGAGGCGCCTCCCAGATGTTGAAGACGACCCCAAAGGGATCCTCGACGTAGCAATCGTGACCCTTGCCCCTCCAACGGAGCACCTTGCATCCTTCGGCGACGAGTGTCTCCTTCGCGACCTCGAGGTCGTCCACGAAGAGCTCCAGAATCGGCCCCCGGATTCGCTTGTCCTCGATGACGAAGAGGTTCCAAGGATCGGCATCCAGATCGGCCACCCCCGCGTTATCAGATCGCATCGGATAACCCAGGACCTTGGTGTAGAAGGCAACGGCCTCCGCGGGGTCGGGCGTCCGCACAGCGACGTTGGGACTCATTCGGAATTTCGGGTTCATACCCCCTTAAACGCACGTCTGCGCAAGAGGATGACCCCGAGATCCGGCCTCCGTCCAATGGCGTAGGCCACTGCCCGGCCTCAGGGACCCCGCCAGGATGAACCTTAATCCTGCCCTCACGAACAATAACGGGGATTGTGAGCCAAGTGACGGCCATCGGCCCCCTTCTTGCGATGTCCCGACATTGGGGGAGGTGACAGCTCGGAAGTGGTTGGGCTGGGCAGGCAGCATTGGTCATCCCGGTTCTGGCAAGGTTGCGTAGTTCTTGCCAGCGGGAGCGCTCTTTTGCTGGTAGGGTTCCTCGTCCCACTGGCCATTGTCGTCCAGATTGCAGGTTGGTTTCGCCTAGGGATCGGTGTGTGGGAATTCCAAGACTCATTCCCGGATCGAGCAGGTGAGTCCAACGCGCTAAAGTGGGCGTTCATTGCCATGCCCGTCGGACTCTTCCTGGGATTGGCAGTTGGTATCGTGCTTGCGTACCCAATCCCGTTCCTCACGTCGGTCCTCGTCCTCTTCCTTCTGCCCTACATTCCCTCGATCTACGCTTGGCCTGTATTCGCTCAGGTTGCGTTGTTTCTCATTGGAAGTCGCATGATTGCAAGAAAGAAGGCGCTCATCGCCGTCTATGCCGGAACGGGGTGGCTGGTTGCAGTTGTGACGCTCTCGCTGATTGTTCAGTTCGGTCAGATGACGGCGCCCTGGGCATTCGTTCTTGGTGCGAGCCTTCCCTCGGTGGGGTATCTGCTGGTAGCGGTCGGGTATCGTTTATCGACCTCAATCCGTTCGGGTGCTAGCTGACGAGCAATAGTCCCTGCCCGACGAACAATAAGGGGGATTATGAGCCAGGTGACGGCCGTAAGCCCCCTTCTGTTCTAGGCGGCATTGGACTAAGCGGCCTACCCGGCCTTGCGGCCTGTTTGGCCTTGCTCCCGCGGGGGGTCGCCGTCTCACCAAATCCCGGGACAACGTCCTCGCCGGGCGATTCATCCTCGTCCCGGGCTGTGTCGTTTCTGCGCCCTTGCCGTCCCTCTCAGGACCCTCGCTTGCACGAGGCCGCGCATCGATGGAGGGGGGACTTTCCTCAGCGCCTAAGCACCGTCAGCCGCCCGCCGTCTCCTGGCGAGGGGGGAATCACAAAGGGCGAGTAAAAAGGCTTCCGTCCAAGCCTCCAAGGAGTATGGGAGGCTGCGACCGCGCGTTCCGGCTGGGGTCACAGAGATGTAATCAAGACCTCGCCGACCATGCCCAGAAGGAACCCGGCGATGGCACCCAGCGCGGGGAGCCAGTGTCCCTCATATTTGGCCATAGGGGCGACGTCTTGAAAGACGGTGTACAGGATCCCTCCGGCCGCGAAGAGGAACATCCAACCCACGATGCGAGGCTGACCCCCAAGGAGGAAGAAGCCCAACAGCGCGGAGATGGGCCCTAGGATCGCCACGAGGCCCAGGATGGCGAGGCAGCGTCGCGCCGACCGACCCGCCTCCTTGAGCTCACGGTAGGAGTTGAAGCCCTCCGGGAGATTCTGGGTACCGATGAGGAAGGCGAGGAGGGGCCCTAGCGGCCCACCCACGGCAAAGGCCGCGCCCAAGGCGATGGACTCCGGGATGTAGTCGGCGACCAGGTTCATCGACTGAGCGGCCATCTGGCCGCGCATCTCAATCGCCCGATTGATCGCGAGAAAGACCAAGGCTCCTGAGGTGAACGCGATGATAGCCTCCAGGAGTGTCAGCGCCTCGAGACCCAGAGGCACGAGGACAAGGGCCACAGCGGACAAGACGACCCCGCCCCCGAAGGCCACGAGAAAGTAGAGGAGTTCCATTCGAAAGTGACCCATCATCAGCCGCTCCCTATAGGCGAAGAGGCCTCCGACCGGGATGGCCACACCCGCCAGCGAGGCAAGCAACAGAAGGGTCGGCAGCTCGCTCATGAGCCTGCCAGCGGGACTCTATTCCACGATAAAGTCGTACCGTTCGTGCAGCATGTGCCGGTATTCCCCGGGCGTAAAGAAGGACCAGAGGGCCCGTTCCACGACCTCGCTGAGGGCCGGATGGATATGCATCCCGTTGATGATAGGCAGGGCGCTCCCTTCCTCGGTGTACATAAGACTGACCACTTCCTGGATGAGAATGGAGGCGTGGGGCCCGATGATGTGCGCGCCTAGGATTCGGTACGTCTCCCGCTCCAGGATGATCTTGGCGAAGAGGTCCTCCTCAATCCCCATCGCCTCGCCCTTTGCCGTATCCCGATACAGGTAGACGCCGATGGCGACCTTGTCCTCCCCGATCTCATCGATGGCCTCCCGCTCCCGCAGTCCCACCCCAGCCACTTCCGGGTAGGTGAACACGGCATGGGGGACCGCGTGATAATCGGGGTGCACCTCATGCTCGAGGACGGCGTTGTAGTAGACCACCGTGGCCTCGTAGTTCGCCTTGTGCTTGAACTGAAGATGCCCGGTGGCGTCGCCCAGCGCGTAGATGTTCGGCTGGGATGTCTGAAGGTGTTCGTCGACGACGATCCATCCTCGCGAGTCGGTCTCGATCCCGGCCTCGTCCGGGTGCAGCCGATAGGCGGTCGGCCCTCGACCGGCAGCCACGAGGATTTCGTGCGCGCGGATGGTTCGCTCCTCCTCGCTCTCTCGGTCGAAGGCCACGAGGTGCTTGAGCCCTCCCTCCTCCCGAACGCTGCGCACCTCGTGATTCGTCAGGATCGTCATGTGTTTCTCCAACTCCTGCTTCGCGAGGGCCGAGATCTCCGGCTCCTCCTTGGGGAGAAACTGCGGGTTGCGGCCGAGGATGGTGACCTCGGCCCCCATCGCCGCCAGGAAGTGACCGTACTCCGCAGCGATGTAGCCGCCTCCCACCACAGCTACGCTCTCCGGCAGCTCGGTGATGTGGAGGAAGGTGTCGCTCGTGAGATACCCAATGTCCTCCAACCCATCGATGGGGGGAATCGTGGGCTCCGATCCCGCGCCGAGGAGGATGAGTTCTGAGTGAATCGTCTCCCCCGCTACCCCCATGGTGTAGGGCGCCACGAAGCGGGCCTCGTCGTGGTAGTAATCGATGTTCTCGGAGTGGGTCAACGCCATCTCGATGCGTTCGATGTCGGCGTCGGTGATGGAGCGCATTCGGCCCATGACCTGGGCGAAGTCCACCTTCTCGATCTTGGCGTCGATGCCGAAGACGTCGGCCCGTTGGATGGTGCGGACCACTTCGGCCGAATACAGGAGGATCTTCGAAGGGATGCACCCCCGGGTCATGCAGATCCCGCCGGCCTCGTCCTTGTCGATGACGGCGGCCTTCGTCTCCGGGTCCCGCTGAATCATCCCGTCGATGATGTGCATGACGGATCCAGTCCCGATGGCGATGACATCGTATTCCTTCATGTTGGGTGCCCCGCGTCTCGAGCCAGCCGCTGCTAGAAAAACACTTGGTTGGTCCCTTGGACCAGGGGTGTACTCGCCCCTACCTCGACTTCCAGAGAACCTCCAGGACGGAGGCGTACGCCTCCCGGAGACGCGTCTCGTCCTTTCGCTCCGTGGAAGAGAGCTGCGGCACGCGGAAGCTCTTAACGGGCCTCACGTAGCGAAGGAGGCCGGCCATGGTCCGACCGCCGACGACCCCTTGAGCCTTGGCCACCTCCTGGGCATCGAAGAGGAGGATCGCGGAGCTGCCGACGGAAATCATCAAGTCGACCTCCTGGGGTGCGAGGCGAACGGGCCAGATCGCATCACTGGTGCTCTCTAGGATGAGGTTCTCCCGCTTTTCTGCCACGGCCTCGAACACCTCACGGGTTCGTTCGTCAACGGGCGCTAAGCCCTCTGCGACGGGGGAGGAGTGGAAGGGGACGGTCTCGGTCGCCTCTTCTTGTAGGCTCTCCACAAACTCCGGCGGTGCCACGAACAGGTGGGCCCGCCGGTTCACATACAGGGTGCTCTGACCGCGGGCATCGCTGAGACGCTCCGCGAGAATTCCCTCCTCCGTGTTCCCGAGCATGTGCTCCTCTTCCTCACGCAGGCGCACCACGTCGAGAGGACACACCAACTGGTGGTAGGGATTGAGGAGGGGGAGCGGTGGGGGATCCCGACTCAGCTCCCGAAGGACGAGGGCATCCAGGCTAACGAGGAATCCCAGCCGCTGGACCACGCGGCTGTGGTCGTAGTGCTCCCAGTAGTTGTGCGCGGAGCGGGGCTTCATGGCCAGAAAGTCGTCGCCCGCTTCTCGGGCCCGATGGAGAATCGCCCGCACCAGCGTCGTCTTGCCCGCATGGTACGCCATGAGCCCGTTGACAAGGATGAGCATCAGGTTTCCTCACCGGCAAGACCTTGCCGTCGGAGGGCCTGAAGAACGGGAATGGTTCGAATCTTCTCCTCAGGGAGGATATCCCAATCCACCCCTTTCGGTCGCCGATGGGTGCAGTTCGTGGAGTGGACTTGGTCGGGAAGGGCCACGAAATCGACGGGAATGTCGTGCTCGAGGGTGGGAATCGCCTCCGCGACGAGCTGGAGCGGATGCACGGTGGTCACAATAGGGGTGCTCTCCTGGATGAACCCAAAGGTCCGGCCGAAGGCGTATTCGAGATCGGAGTAGCCCCCGCCTTTCCCAAGTCGGCCACCACTCTTATTCACCGCGACGGACCCGGTTAGGATGAGGTCCAGCGATGGGATTTGCTCCGGATGAACCGGCTTACCCAACGCAAAGGCACCCTTGATCGTCGCAGCCTTCTCCGGCGTAACGAGCCGTCGGGGATTCAGCTCAAGGAACGCCTCCAATTGGGCGAGGCGGGGAACCGCCATGTAGAGGACCTTGCCCGCTCGGAGGGCATCTCGCCGCGCCCATCGCTGGGGACTGTCTGGGTTCGTCTTGATGGCCCTTGCGTCCCTCCACACATCCAGGTCGGCGAGCCGGTTCGCGGCCTCGTTCGCGCCCTCAAAGTTGGGGATTCTCCCCCGGACCGGCCACGGGAAACGGGCCACGCCTTCCGTCTCCAGACGGTCCCAGATCCGATCACGAATCTCCGGTTTCCCCGTCGGGGTCCCCCCTTGGCATGATACCCTGAACAGCCAGGAGGAGCGGTTACTTAGCGATTGGTCCTCGCCGGCTCAAGCTTTAATTGGCTCAGGGATTAGAACCCGACCGTGGCGTCCAAACGGAGTGCTCTCGTGGCCATGGGCCTCTACCACGCCGCCAACGACGGGACCGTCGTGGCCATCCCGGCCCTCTTCCCCCTTCTGCTCTCCGAGAGCGTTCTGACGAGTTTCACCCAGGTCGGAATTCTCCTTTCGGTGGCCCTCGGCATCACGGTCGTCTTCCAGATCGTCTTCGGTACGTGGAGCGATCGCGGTTCCATCCGGCTCCTTCTCCCCGCCGGCATGGTCATCCTGGGGGTGGCCTCCCTCTTCACCGCCCTCGCGCAGACCTTCGCGGTGCTCCTCCTCTTCGTGGCGATTGGCCGAATCGGCGCGAGCGTCTACCACCCGGTAGGCATCTCTTGGGTCGGGAGGGTTTTCAAAGGGGACGTCGACCGGGCCATGGGCTTCCAGAGCGCCTTCGGGGACGTGGGCGTCATCGTGGCCTTCGCCTCCTCCGGCTTCATTGGCCTCGCGTTCGGCTGGCAGGTGCCCCTCGTCCTCTGGGGCGGATTCGCCCTCGTTGTGGGAGGGGTCGGGTACGTCCTGATCCGCCAGGAGAGACAAGAAGGAGACCGCGGCCAATCCGTCCGGGCGACCCCATGGACCGGGATCCTCGGACGGGTGGCGCTCTGGATCGTGCCGTTGAGCATCGGCGGGGCGGCCTACGTGATTACCATCGGGTTCGGGAATTCTCTGCTCATCCAACGCCTCGCCTTTGCGGAGGACACGGCCAACCTGGTTATCGCACTCTGGATCGCGGCGGGGGTCGTCGCGGCCTACTCGTACGGGCGAATTAGCGCCGCCTTGGGCCGCTTCCGCTCCCTGGTCTACGCCTTCCTCGTCGTCGGACTCGCCGGCCTGGTGATTAGCCTCGCACCGCCCTCGGTGGTGCTTGTCCCAACGTTTCTGGTCTTCGGCATCGCCTTGTTCATCACCTATCCGGCCCTCTTCGCCTTCATCTCGGAGTCGACGGAGGATGTGATTGGCGGGGCCACGTTCGGGGTGGTGTTTGGGTTCCAGCTCATCGGGGGGGCCCTGGCCGGGTATGCGGCGGGGCTCATGGCCGACGCCTGGGGCATCCACACGCCCTTCCTCCTCCTCATGGCACTCGGGTTCCTCGGTTTCCTCCTCTTGCTGGGCGCGACGCCCTCTCGCCTCCGGAACCAGCGGCCGCGGAAGGAAGCGACGCGCGCGGCAGGCTGACCCACGCGCGTACTCCGACGGGCGAAGGGGGAGGGGAACGGATCAGCCCTCTCTGGCGAGACCCCTGGCGTAGATCGCCAGGAAGAGGCCGATTACCACGACAATCGTGTTCCCCCCCAGCTCGGCCCTCAATCCAGCGACGGCAGAGACGAGGTAGATGAGGACCGAAAGGAGGCTGAACCCGACCCCGATACCGATCAGGAGGCGCCCAGTCCTCGTGTGGTTGCGGAGGAAGAGGAACCCGGCGATGATCGACGCAAAACCTCCCATGGACGCGATGAACAGGATGAAGAGGCCCAGTACCCGGATCAGGGTCTCGGCGGCCGGAAGGAAGGAGATGAAGAGGGAGAGGATCGCCTGCCAAAAGAGGAGCGCCGAGAAGTGGCCGAGGACGAGGAGGACGCCTCCGAGGATGGCCCAGCCCCCGGCCCGTCGCACCTGCCGCGAAACGCTCATGCGCCCACGAGTTCCTGGACTTTCCTCAGGGCGTCGGGGTGGCTCTCAAAGTACGCGCGGGCTGGTTCCAGCAGGCGCGTCAAATCTCGGGTGGCCGCCGCCTTGAGGTCCTTAGGGTGGAGGTCGCCCTTTCGGTAGTCCGATTCCAGGGCGGCGTAATCCTCGTAGGCCACCTCCCCTCCGTGGCGCGCCTCTCGTTCCACCGTGACCGAGCCGAAGCGGGGGAACAGCAGGAAGTGGTAGAACTCGAGCAGGGGGTTGCCCCTCACCTCCCGCGGGGGGCCGTACGCCCGCTCCACCTTGGCGGCGATCTCCTCCGGCGGGTCGTGGATGAAGACGCTCGTCTCCGGGCGGGACTTGCTCATCTTGAAGTCCCACGCGTCCATCCGCCCCCCTCCCTGCAGCCCCGTGAGCAGAGGGGTGTGCAACGCGACGACCTGCTTCCATCCCAGCTTCGGCGCGACGTCTCGATACAGCATGTGCGCATGCCGCTGATCCATCCCCCCGTAGGCCAGGTCCAAATCCAGCGTGTGGATGTCCGTGACCTGCATGGCCGGGTAGACGAGCTTGGAGGCATCCAGGTCCGCCTCCTCCTCCTTCCTCCCCATGATGTCCAGGGCGCGCCGAATGCGGGCGAGGGTGGAGGCTTTGAGGACGCGGAGGACATTTCGCCAGTAATCCTCCTCCTGCACCAGGTCGCTGGCGTAGACGTAGCGCACAGAATCGGGCACGCCGAGAGCGCGGTAGGCCTCCACGAAGTACTCGGCGGCCGTTCGGATGGCCTCCCAATCGCCCCCGAACTTGTCGTTGATGTAGGCGTGCCAGTCGGCGAGGAGGACGGTGACGTCGA
>JBHHWA010000024.1:0-8680 GCA_046756285.1 Thermoplasmata archaeon | reverse complement strand
TATCGAGAGCGAACGCGGATAAGTAAGGTTCATCGGGCTCTTCTGTGCAGGTGGCCTGTGGAGAATGGAAGGGGGCTTACTGCCGTGACCTGGCCCCCCTCCGGTCGACCCTCTTCCCTTGTTCCATGGGGCGTCCCCCCGCGCTTTGACGGGCACCCGCTGGCGACCGGCATCTGATGTCAGGATGACCAGTCTTATTGGCCTCCGCGAAACGTTAAGCGAGCCTGCGGGATATCCGGGAGTGTGAAAACCGCTCGCTCCGAACGGCTCTACAGCCGAGCCAGGTTGCTGTTCCCGGCCGGCGTGTCCAGCCCTGTGCGAGCGTTCGCCCCGTATCACCGCTATCTTCGGCAAGGGAAGGGCGCGTACGTTTACGACGCGGACGGAAACCGGTACGTGGACTACTGCATGGCCTTCGGCCCCCTGATCCTCGGCCATGCGCATGATCACGTCGTTGAGCGAATTCGAGGCCAGCTTGAGGACGGCTGGAACTTCGGGGCATCCACGGAATCGGAGCTGCGTCTGGGGGAGGTCGTCTCCCGTTACTTCCCATCGATCGAAATGCTCCGTTTCGTGAACTCCGGCACAGAGGCCACGATGCACGCGATTCGCCTTGCCCGAGGAGCAACGGGACGGCGGAAGATCGTTAAGACGGACGGTGCCTATCACGGATCCCACGACGCGGTTCTGATCCGCGCGGGCAGCGGGGCCACGACCTTCGGCACGCCTTCTTCCGCCGGGATTCCCGACGATGTCGTGCGCCATACGCTCCGTGTCCCGTTTAACGACGTCGACGCGATGCGCAAGGTCGTCGTCGCGAACCGTCGCGACTTGGCGGCGGTCATCCTCGAGCCCGTCATCGGGAACGCGGGCCCTATCCTCCCGGAGGACGGTTACCTCCAGGAGGTCCGCGAGATTACGCAGGCAAACGATGTCCTCCTCATCTTCGACGAAGTCATCACGGGCTTCCGGATCGCGATGGGGGGGGCGCAGGCGCATTACAGGGTGCGAGCAGACCTGACGACGCTGGGCAAGATTCTGGGCGGAGGCGTCCCCATCGGCGCCTTCGGCGGGCCGACGGAACTCATGGAGAACCTTGCGCCGCGGGGGAAGGTGTACCAGGCTGGAACGGCCAGCGGGAACCCCCTCGCGATGACCGCAGGCCTCGCCACCCTGGAGGGGCTCGAGAAGTCCGGATTGGAAGGCGTAAACCGCCTTGGCGACCGGATGCGAAACGGACTCGCGAAGGTGGCGGGGGAGTTCGGGTGTCACGTGACCGGCATCGCCTCCATGTTCCAGCTCTTCCAGACGGCGAAACCGGTCCGCAACTACGAGGACGCCCTGCGGTCCGATGTGGAGACATTTCACCGCATGTTCCTAGCACTCCTCGACCAGGGGGTGTACCTGCCGCCCTCCCAGTTTGAGACGTGTTTCCTGTCCACGGCTCATACGGAGAAGGACGTTGACGCGACGGTGGAGGCGTTCGCTCAGTGTCTAGCAAGCGCACGATGATCCTCGCAACCCGCGGGAGCGAACTCGCCCTCGCGCAGACTCAGGAGGTCTGGAACGCCCTGGTAACCAAGTTCCCCGACGACCTCGAACTTCAGAACGTCGTCGTAAGGACCTCGGGCGACGTGCTCAAGGACGCAGCACTCCGCGACTTCGGCGGCAAGGGCGCGTTCGTGAAGGAGATCGACGACCGCGTGCTCTCCGAGGAGGCGGACGTGGCGGTTCACAGTCTGAAGGACCTCCCCACGAAGATGCACCCAGACCTCATTGTGGCGGCGATCCTACCTCGGTCGGCGTTCACTGACGCCCTCGTCTCAGATTACCCCCTCGCGGATTTGCCGGCTGGGGCGAGACTCGGAACCTCCAGCGTTCGTCGGCGCGCGATGCTCTTGCGCGCCCAGGCGGACCTGCGGGTACGGGAGATTCGAGGGAACGTCCCGACTCGCGTGGAAAAATGGCGAAAGGGCGAGTACGACGGTGTCGTGCTCTCCACTGCCGGTCTAGCGCGACTTCAAATCGACGCGCCATACGAGCAGCTCGACCCCGAATTCTTCGTCCCAGAACCCGGGCAAGGTGCCATCGCGTGTGTGTGCAAGATGGGGTCAGAGTTTGAGGAGTTCCTCAAGAGCATCGATAATACCCGGACACGGAAGGAGGTCGAGGTCGAGCGCGAGGTCCTACATGCCGTTGGGGGGGGCTGCGTGGCCCCTGTGGGCGTCCTTGCGATCCAGCAGGGGAACGAGCTTACCGTCCGCGCCACAGTCCTTTCCCTCGACGGGCGCCGCGTCGTCACCGTCCAACGAACCGTGCCTACTGAGGACGGGCTCTCTCATGCGAATGCGATGGCGGAGGAACTCAAGCAGAGGGGCGCCGATGTGCTCCTCGAGGAAGCGCGTCGGGCCACGGGGTGAATTTATGGAGGAGCACCGACCACGGCTCGCCATCTTCCGGCCAAAGGAAAAGCTCGGAGAGTCGATTCGCCTTGCGGAGGACCGGGGATATGAGGTCCTGGCGGTGCCCATGCTCGAGACGCGGGCGTACGACGACCCGAAGTTTCTCGAGTTTCTCAAGACACTCGAGGAAGGCGAAGTGGGCGCTGTCGTGTTTACGGGCAGCAACGGCGTTGTGCACGCATTCCGTCGTGCGAGACGGACGATGGGAGGGGAGCACTTCAGGGACGCGCTGAACCGTACGCGCGTCGTGGCGATTGGCCCCGCGACGAAACTCGCGCTCAGGAACGCCGGCGTGGCGTCAAAGGTACCGGTCGAACACAGCTCGGGGGGCCTCGTCGAGTACTTCGCGCGGAAACGGATTTCCGCCGAACGCGTCGCACTGCTCCGAAGCCGCCAGGGGTCGGCGCTCTTATCTGAAGGCCTCCGGTCCCGTGGGCACGAGGTAATGGATGTCACACTATACGAGGTGGGCCTCCCTACAGACCAGGCGGGGATTCAGGCCTTTTTTGACCGGGTGGTCCGAGGGGACGTCGACGTGTTCGCGTTCCTCAGCTCCATGACCGTGTCCAATTTCCTTGAGGCGGCGTCGGCCCTCGGGGTAGAGGACGAGGTCCGTGCAATTCTGTCTCAGAGGACCGTGGCGGCAATCGGCGAACCGACGAAGGAGACCCTCGAGAAGGAGGGGATTCGCGTCTCGGTCAAGCCCCGTGAGGCGACGTTCGAGGACCTTCTCGACGCGATCGGACGGAACGCTTAACTCTCCTCTCCGCTTCGCTTTCGCTGTGCCCGATGACGGCCCGCTGTTTATCCACTTCTCCCTCTACAAGCTCGACCCGAGTTGGCGGCGTCTCCCGCCGGAGGTCAGAGGGAAAGACAAGGAGGACACGCGCGCCGTTCTGGAGAAGTGGGCTGACCGGTTCGCAATCATGCCGTACACGCTACTCGGCCTTCGCGGCGACGCCGACATCCTCCTATGGAAGTTCAGCGAACACGTGGAGGACTTCCAAGGCTTCGCCTCCTCGTTTCTTACCACAGGTCTTGGGAGCTACCTGAACACGCCGTACGCATACCTTGCGATGACCCGCCGGTCGAAATACGTTGGCGGGCACGATGATAAAGGGGGCCACGGGAGCACCGCGAAGCTCGAACCCCTGGGCGCGCCCTACCTCATGATCTACCCGTTTGTGAAGACGGACGAATGGTACCAGTTGCCGTTCGAGGAACGCAAGCGGATGATGGGGGAGCACTTCCGGATCGGCCATAAGTACCCGAACGTGAAGATCCACACCACGTACTCGTACGGATTGGATGACCAGGAGTTTGTCCTCGCCTTCGAGACGGGCGACCTCGAGGACTTCCTGAACCTGGTCGAGGCCCTGCGGTTCACGGAGGCGCGGAAGTACACCCTACGCGACACCCCGATCTTCACCTGCCTGGCTGTGCCAGACTTCCGTACCCTCCTTGACGGCTTTGGTTAGACACGCCTAAGGCGAGGGCTTATGTCCCGCCGCCAGTTCGTCTTCGGCCGATGCAGGACCGCTTTCTTCGGGCGTGTTGGCGAAAGTCCGTGGACCGCACGCCCGTATGGTACATGCGACAGGCGGGCCGCTACCTACCTGAGTATCAGAAGGTACGGGGCAGCCACGGGGTTCTCGACATTGCCAAGGCGCCGAAGTTGGCGGTCGAAATCGCCAAGCTCCCCGTAGACAAGCTTGGCGTCGACGCTGCCATCCTGTTTGCGGACATCATGCTTCCCTTGGAGCCGATGGGCCTGAAGTTCGAGCTAAAGAAGAACGTTGGCCCCGTCATTCATCGGCCCATTGCGGAGGAAAAGGATGTCGACCGACTCCAGTCCCTCGACCCTGATGTGCACCTGTCATTCCTCGCAGAAACGATTGGACGCCTCCGCGACGCGCTCGACGTACCGGTGATCGGCTTCTCCGGAGCGCCGTTCACGCTTGCCTCTTACCTGATCGAAGGCCGGCCCTCCCGGACCTTCACGAAGACGAAAACCCTGATGTACGGGAGGGAGAAGATTTGGGAGCGGCTGCAGGAAGTCCTCGCTGACATGGTTGCGACCTACCTTCGGTTCCAGATTAGGGCGGGCGTCCACGCGATCCAACTTTTCGATTCTTGGGTGGGTGCCCTCGATCCCCGGGCCTACGGTTCGTACGTTGAGCCGTACGTGCGGGAGGTCTTTCGCGCGACGAAAGGGCTCGGCGTTCCCCGGCTCCACTTCGGGACGAACACGGCAACCCTCCTGGAACGCATGCGCGACGCTGGGGGAGAGGTTATTGGTGTGGACTGGCGGATTCCACTCGACGAAGCGTGGCGACGGCTCGGAGACGGCGTCGCGATCCAGGGCAACCTCGACCCTGCGGCGCTCCTCGCGGGTGAGGAGCACGCTATCGCACGCACGCATGAGGTTCTGGACCAAGCGGGCGGACGTCCGGGGCACATCTTCAACTTGGGCCACGGCGTCTCGCCCGGCACGTCACCAGACGTCCTGGCGGCAGTGACACGAGCGGTACACGCATATCGCGGGGGCTCGGCCTGACAACGGAAACGGCGGTCCTGTTCATGGCGTATGGCACGCCCCGCACGCTCGACGAAGTCGAGCCCTACTTCACAAACATCCGGGGAGGCCGACCGCCGAGCGAGACGGAGGTGCGCGACCTGCGCGGTCGATATGAGGCCGTTGGCAATCGGACACCGCTCCTCGCTATCACGGAGCGCCAAGCCCAGGCGGCGGCGAGGCTGCTTCGGAACCGGGGTCACGCCGTTCGTGCATACGTGGGCATGAAACACTGGCACCCTTTCGTCGACGAGACTATCAAAGAAATCGCTCACGCGGGCCTCTCGAGAATCGTTGCGATCCCCCTCGCCCCGTTCTACTCTGCGGTCAGCACGGGGGGATACCGCAAGGCGGTCGATGAAGCAATCGCGGGCCGGGACATCTCCGTGACCTTCGTCAAGGAATGGTCCAGTACCCCAAAGCTGTTCGATACGTGGCGCACGATCCTGATGGAGTCCCTAGAGGACCGGCCTCTGGGCCGGGACGGTCATCTCTTGTTTACAGCCCACAGCCTGCCGAAGGATCGGATGCCACCCGGGGACCCGTATGAGGACCAGCTTCGAACGCTCGCCGCGAAGCTCGCCAACTCCGTCGACCTCCGGGCGTGGACGTTCGCCTTCCAGTCCGTAGGGATGGCCGGGGGGGAGTGGCTCGGCCCGAGCGTGTCCGATGTCCTCGACACCCTCGCTGCCGGCGGAGCCTCCGACGTCCTAGTCGCGCCCATCGGCTTTGTGGCCGACAACTTAGAGACGCTTTATGACCTCGACCGGAAACTCACCGCTCAGGCGGAACGAGAGGGCATGACGCTCCGGCGGACCCCCGTACCGAACGACCGGCCGGAGTTTGTTGAGGCGCTCGCACACGTCGTCGCCTCCCGCCTCTGAGGCACCGCCCTATGTATCATTCGAGTTCGCGCTGAAACCTTAAGTAGCGCCCTCCTCTAAAACGGCTGATTCCCCAGGGGACCGCGTTGCTCTCGATTGCGAGCGCTCACGTCACGCATAAGTGGGTCGACATCGAGCAACTCGAACTTGTCGCGGCAAAGGAGGCGAAATCCCTCTTGGCGGCGGTCCGTCAGCTCCCCCGTGTGCGGGAGACCGCGATTCTGAAGACGTGCAACCGCGTGGAAGTATACGCGGCAGTCGAAGGCCTGGGTCGGAAGAGCCTTGAGGCGCTCACTGCGAACTTCTTGCCGCAGGAGATGGAGGGCGCGGTTCGCTTCCTCGAGGACCGCAACTCCGTCCGCCATCTGTTTCGGGTTGCGAGCGGCCTCGATTCCCTCATCGTGGGCGAGGATCAGATTCTCGGACAGGTGAAAAATGCCGTCGCGTTCGCTCGGAGCGAGGACGCGCTCGGCCCCCTGCTCGACCGTCTGTTCCGGAAGGCCATTGCGGTCGGGAAGCGGGTGCGTACGGAGACTGCGTTGAACAAAGGGGCTGTCTCCATTGGGAGCGCCGCGGTCGACTTGGCGGTGAAGTTGCTTGGGGACCTGACGGGCAAGGTGGTCCTTGTCCTTGGCGCAGGTGAAATCGGGACCCTCGTCGCGAAGGCCCTTGCCAGGTGGGACCTCAAAGCGATCTTCGTTGCGAACCGGAGCCACGACCGCGCCGTGGAGCTCGCGCGGGAGCTGAACGGAATCGCCATCTCGTTCGAGGAGATGCCGAAATACGCTCCGGCGAGCGACGTAATCATCGGCGCCACAGGCGCGCCGCACGTCGTTCTCTCAAAGGATGAGCTGGCGACGATGCTCGCGAACTCCAATCGCGTAGAGCCGCTCCTTATCATCGACATCAGCAACCCTCGGACAATCGACGAGCACGTCACGGAGCTCCGGAACGTGGAACTTCGAAATCTCGACGGGCTTCGGGAGATCGCGCAGGAAAATCTGGAGCGCCGAAAGACGGAGGCGCTGGCCGCGGAAGCAATCGTAGACGGGGAGGTCACCGCTTTCCTGGGAAAGGTGGAGGAGAGCCCCGCCGCGCACCTAGCGCGCCGGCTGTACACCCGGGTCCGCACACTGCGTGACGAGGAGTATGCGAAGTTCGTAAGGAAAGCCGGGATGACCGATCCGAAGGCGCAAGAGGCCTTGCGCGCGATGCTCGATAGCTTTGCGAACAAGGTGCTTGCAGAACCAACTGAAGCTCTGAAACGCGCCGCGCGACGGGGAGACGCGGAGACGCTCAGCACAGCTGCCAAGCTATTCGCACTCGAGGAGGAGTGATGTTCCCCGCCGCGCGCATGCGCCGCCTCCGCGCAAATCCAAGGGTCCGGGAGCTGGTTCGCGGGACGCGATTGTCCCCGAAGGATCTTGTGTATCCGATCTTCGTTGACGAGCGGCTGAAGGCACGGGAGAGCATCCGCTCCTTGCCCGGCGTCCATCGTCAGAGCCTGCGCACGGTTGCCGACGAGGCGGCCGCGGTCGCGGATCTTCAGATCCCGGCTGTCATCCTCTTTGGCATCCCGAGGGAGAAGGATGAGGACGGATCGGGAGCCTTCGCAAAGGACGGCGTAATCCAGAGGGCGATTCGGCGGATTAAGGAAGTAACGGACCTGGCCGTGATCGCGGACCTGTGCCTGTGCGAGTACACGAGCCACGGCCACTGCGGCCTCCTGCGGGGCGCCCGTATCGACAACGACCAGACGCTCGACGCCTACAGGAGGGTTGCCGTGAGTCAGGCTCTGGCGGGCTCAGACATGATCGCCCCGAGCGGGATGATGGACGGCCAGGTCGCGACAATCCGCGAGGAACTCGACGAAGCGGGGTTCGAGGAGCTGCCGATTCTCTCATACGCGGTAAAATACGCCTCCGCCTTCTACGGCCCGTTCCGGGAGGCCGCGGAGGCCACTCCAGAGTTCGGGGACCGGAAGGGACACCAGATGGATCCCGGCTCAGCGGTCCAAGCGCTCCGGGAGGCCCAGCTCGACCTCGCGGAGGGGGCGGACATCCTCATGGTGAAGCCGGCAATGCCGTACCTCGACATCCTCGCAACGCTCCGTCGGAAGATGGACGTGCCCCTGGCGGCGTTCCAGGTAAGCGGGGAGTACTCTTCGCTTAAGGCAGCGGCCGAGAACGGATGGGTCGACGAGGAACAAGTAGTGCTCGAGAGCCTCACGGCCATCAGACGTGCCGGTGCAGACTTCATCCTCACGTATTTCGCCAAAGAGTACGTGTCGCGCTTCGCGTAGAGTCAGCGAGCTCAGGCAACTCCGTTGGTGCTCTGTCCCAGCCGCCCGAGCTAGGGATTATCGGTTCGAACCGAAGCCATTGCTCCCAGCAGCTTAGCCCATCTGGCTAATCGTCAGGCCTCATACTCTTGAATCCGATTTCAAGTCCATCCTGAACCCACTCGGTCCACTCCTGCGAGAGGGTTAGCAGGATTGGGATGGCGAAACCGAAACGCGGAGGGCTGGTCGCGATCCTGACTCCAAAGTAAGCTTCCTTGAGTGTAGGCCTGAGACTGAATCTGGGCCGGAAACAGATGCGACAGGCGCTCTGTGACTACCCTGAGATTCGCGGGCAGAAGGTTGAGTTGCCACAAGACTGAATACAGTAAGACGCTACGCGAGGTCCCTGTAGGCGCGTATGGGCTCGCCGCCTCATGGCGCGCGGCGTCGAGGTGTTCAGCGGGAACCGGAGCGTTGT